>NZ_JAMYLH010000017.1:0-131601 GCF_040317925.1 Mesorhizobium sp. M1348
AGTTGATCGGCGGGTACGCCATCAGCCAGCAGGGCTTCCTCCCAAGGCCCTTCCGATCCGTACGCCCCTGACACCAGCGTTCGGATGCCTGGAAACTTTTCGACATCCCAGAAATCGGCCCAGGTTGTGGGCCTCGGCTTGCTGGCAGGAAACGATTCAGTATTGTAAACCATGTTGTACGAATAGACGGGCCAGGCGATGCCGGACGGTTGCTTGGCGAAGTCATACATGCCCTCTAGATCTTCCTTCTTGTAAATCGAATAATCGATCTTCTCGAGGAGGCCTTTTCCCTCTAAGGTAAGCAATAAACCTTGCCCCACAGCGCCAACGTCAAGCGTAACGTTGCTCGATTTCACCATCAACTCAATCGCGCCAGCGTTTGCATCCTCGGTGATCGGAGTCACCTTGATACCTGTCTCAGCTTCGAATGGTTTGACAAAGGCCTCGATGGTGGCTTTACCCACATCACCGCCCCCCACCGTCACCCTTAACTCACCCGATGATTGCGCCGAAGCCGGGCGAACGACGGAGGACAGTGCGCCGACTGCGACAGCCGACGAGGTCGCTTGCATGAAACGTCTACGATTTATCCAAAAGCGCATTTTAGTTCCCCTTTTCTTATGGTCTTGACTGAGACCGGCCGAGATTTCTTCTTTTCTCGAATCGGCCTGACTTCCGACCTCGGAAAGCCAGCAACGTCTCGTCCAAGTTCACCCAATGGCCTACGCCGGAAGGCTAGGACGTCGGGTTGTGCAAAACAGCGGTTGGGCCGTTGCCAAGTAATGTAAGCACCCGGCCGCACCTCGAGCATGTAGGCGAAGTCCTCCGATCCCATGCTCGGCTTGATCTTATCGTCCACAGTGGAAGCCCCACGAGACCCCGACGCCAAGCGATTGCCTCGCCCTGAACATCCCTGAAATTGTCAACGCTGGCCACGTGTACGTTCCGGAATTTGAGCGCTTTCGCTCAAAAATGCCACTGTCAGCGATAATCGGTGGAGCGGGAGTTTTCGTCAAATGCAGTTTGCATATAGCCTCATCTAGAAACGAGATGGAGCCTACATCTGAGGTGTGCTCATGTGATCCGAACTCTTTCTCATGACTGCGTTCAGGGCGGAGGTCAGCCGCTATGGTGCAAGGAGATCGGTGAGGCGTAGACGCGGCCGACGACGCGCTTCGTCTCAAAGTGGAAAGAGAAAGTGGCAGGGTGTGTGGTCGGCGAGGCTGCGGCGCTGCACGGAGTCACACTGTACGGGCGCCGACCTCTTTTTCGCTGACGGCAAACGTCGGTAGGGTTTCCGTTCAAATTCGTGTCGCAGCAGCTGGCGCCCACGATGCGGCTGACAACCGCCCTCACCCGATGGGGCCGGATCTTTCACTCCTAGCAGATTTTGCAGTTGTTGCTTCGAGCGTTCGATCTGTCACCACTGCGAGCTTAGCGACGCGATGTAGTTCCGGAGCCGAGTGGGACCGGTGGAGCCGGCGACGGCGTCGCAGTGACATTAATCACCGCAGCCGCCGCCACATGATTTAGGGTGAGGAGCCGCTATCGGCGTGTTTGCGATCGCCCCTTTTTCACCCGGATCTCGAAGTTGGGGTGAGCGACCCTGGCATCCTGCTTCAACTGCCGCAAGATGGTGTCGTCGCGGACCGGCATGCCGAGCCGTTGCATCAACCGCTCGCCAGGACGGCCGCCAGTGTGCTGTGGCCAGGCAGGCCAACAATCTCTCCGACCCTTCTCGTCCGGCGCGCATAAGGAGCAGCGATCATCGGCAGCCGGTCGGTGAACGTTTGTCGCTCGCATTTGCGATATGAGCATCGCCAGCGGCGCAGCAGAAGCTTCACCGTCACCGGCTTGGCCTGGACTGGCAGATCCTGGAGGTGACGTTGGACCAGCCATGCCGTTCGGCTTCGCCGACCACAATCGGGGCAAATGCCGATCGCGGATCTGGCAGCTGAAACAACCCAATTGTCATCAACAGAGAGCGCGACACCCAGAATCTTGACCCCTGGGCCGGGTGACCATTTCGTTTTTGTTCGCATGCAAGCCCATAGCGAGGGCGCGACTAACAGGGGATGAACCAAACCAAGTGAGGAAGAACCCCTTTAAATACAGCGCGACAGAGGCATTCGACCTCGGAAAGGCCATGACCCAGCGATGACAGAGCGAAACTCGGATTAACAACCATCCGCAATTAAAGGGCCGATTCACAGCCCAAATTCGATCAGCCGCGTCTTTTCCTCATGGACTGTTAGGCCAAAGCTGACAGCCACGCCTTGAGGGCCAACAGCATCTCCTCTGCATGGGCCTTCTTCTCAAAGCGCATGACCAAGTCGTCAGCGTAACGCACGATCACAACGCGACCGTGTGCATGGCGAGGACGCAGGCCCAGAGATCGAGGATGTAGTGCAGGAAGATATCGGCGAGGAGCGGGCTGATATTCCGCCCCTTGCGGAGTGCCCCACTCTTCAGGAAACGCCGCGACCATACCCCTCCGGCCACAACGACGGTTGAACAGCGCACCCGCCCGCCTCTCTGTAATGATAGCACTTACCCGCCCTGCCGACATTTCAAGGCCGCGCACAGCGCAATTGGTAAGGACGTGCGCACGCAGGCGGCGTGCTGCCAGTGCGAAAGCCGGGGCGACCAAAGCAGGCTCGGCTATGCCGTCGGAGGGGCAGTGAAGCGCCATTTTCCATTGCCCGCTTGCGCTCGGCAAAAGCGCGTCCAGCTCAACGCCGGCAACGCGGCGGACGTCGAGGCCGAAAGCGGCGGTCGCAACCATCCACTGTTCGTGGGCTTCGATCTCCTTGCTGGTTCGCGCCGCGAAGGTGATGCCTGAGCGGCGAAACCCGGTGGGTGCCTGCAGTTCATCTTCCAACCCGTCCCAGAGACGCTGGCTTTCAATAGCCAGAGGTACCTCCAGCGGATCCCGGCGCAGTTTACGCACCCAGCCCCAGTTACGGCTGGACTGCTCGGCGCCGACTTCACCTTTCTCACACATCAGGACCGAAACACCGGCGCGTGCGAGATAATATGCCGTGCAAGCACCTGCGATCCCGCCTCCAACTATTGCGACATCGACATGATCGGGAAGCTTCGCATCGGAGGTGACGGGCACCGGGGTGGGCGGACCGAAAATCATGAGATCCGGTCCTTGGCGCGGTAATAGGCAAATGCTGCCAGCATGAACCAGGGTGACTGGCGGTAATAAAATCTCTTCTGGAAGGCCAGCGAGTCCAGCGCTGTCGCCCCATCGGAACGACCCAGCATCTGCATGCCCACCTTAGTGCCGTAGTATGTCGCCAGCGAGATCCCTGACCCGCAATAGCCCATGCAGTAATGCACGCCGTCTACTTTCAGATGATCGAATGTATAGCCGACGAAGCCATGCCAGCTGTGCGTGATGTGGGCGCCCTTCAGCCGAGGGTACGTCTAGGATCGCGGCCCGCATGCCGGCAACCGTCACCTTCGAGCTTGATGAGCCGATCGTGATGCGCGTGCCATAGATCCGCCGGCGCTGGTCCGGCGATATTCGGAAATACGTCACCACCTCGCGTGTATCGCCGACCATCCGATTCTTCGGGATCAGGGACGTTGCCAACTGGGCGTCGAGCACCTCCGTTGCCACCATGTGGCTGGCAATCGGGATGATGCGCCGGCGCAGAAACGGATATTCCGGGCAGTATATCCGTTTGTAGCCACCAGAACCTGGCTCGACCGCACCACGCCTTCGTTGTCCTGGTCACGAAGCCCGCACCTGCCCTCGATGTCCCCAAGGCCCGGCATCTTTCGACGATACCGCGCCGGCCGCCTTCGCGGCCTTGAGTAGCCCGGCGTGGTATTGTGCCGGGTTGATTGAGCAGACTCTCGGGTTAACCATACCCCCATTGTATCGGCGCGAACCGATCTCCGTCTCCACGTCACGGGGATCGACAAGCAAATATCCCTGTCCGGATTTACCGCTGCTTTCACCTTTTGGTGGTCAAACGCACGACGGCTGTTGGCCCCAACGAAGCGACCGACCTGCTGGAAGTTGCAATCAATGCCTTCGCTCGCCACGAAGTGGGAAATGAAACGCAGCGCCTCATCTGAATCGCTCATTAACTCGGCTGCCACCGTCGAGCCGAACCGAGCGGTCAATGTCCGCAAGTCGCCCTTGATCGAGCGACTGACTTGCCCTCCGTTGCGGCTGCTGCACCCACAGCCCAGATGCCCAGACTCCAGGATGGTCACCGAGCGCCCGCCCCGAAGCAGCTGCAGCCGCGCAAAGACCAGTATAGCCGGCCCCACAATGACAACATCGCCGGCTGTGGGTGGCTGGGTTTCGCCAGCCATCCACTCTTCAACAGTATCCCACCAGTACGGCTCGAGGCGGATTTCGGATTTGTCCAACGCGCCGTGAACGTTCATGGGTAACCTCGAATCTTCCGCGTCGCGACAGGATGAGCGCCGTTGCCCGGACGTCGACCTCTGGAAACGAGGACGCTCGCCTTCCACTCCGTCGATCCAGTCAGGGACCAGGGCTTGGACGAGCAGATCTGTGCCTTGACCTAACCGTTGGCGTTGAACCAGATCGTCTTCAGGTCGGTATATTTGTCGCTCGCGAGCTTCGCGCTCGATTGCGAGCATCGTTTCGACAGCTTGAGCTCAACGCGCCTCCTCTGTTCAAGCCCAAGCCCCCTCTAATGCGCCGCCTGACCCCAGATAAGTTACCGCTCTCACCGGCAGCCTTATGCATTAGGCCCGATAAAGTGTTGGCGGGATTTCGCTCAGGAGTTCCGCGCCCCGCTCTGTCACGAGCACGTGCGCGCCGGCACCGAATAGGTAGCCGCTTTCGCTGCACAAAATGTTTGGCATGTGCAGGGTCATGCCCGCTCTGAGTGGTTCATTGGCATCGGGCTCGAGGCTCAGGTCGCCGCGCTCAGTCCAGTTAATGCCGGTTTGGTACCCTGTTCGTTGGCGAAACACTCCCTTGCGACCAGATCGCTTCAACACCTCGCCCCCAGCAGCGTGAACATCCGCCGGGGTTGCACCTGGGCGAATCGAGGAGACAAGAACTGCATTGACCTCCTCAGCCAAGCTGTGCAAAGATTCAGTTTCGGGATGTTTGCCAAGGACTGCGCATCGAACCATTCCTACGGTATACCCGTGCTTCGAAGCCCCTATCTCCAGAAAGGCTGGCTCGTTATTGCTGAGAGGATGATGGGTCGCTGGGGCATGGGGTAACTTCACCCGCTCCCCAAATAAAATGGTACCCGGCGCCAGCCCGATATCCCCAGCGGCATTGCCGGGATCATTGTTTACCGCCGCGGCCATTGCCGCAGCCATCTCGATTTCGGTTATACCGGGCCGGAGCGACTTCTGGAAAGTTCGCACTGCCAAGTCAGTAAATCGAACAGCAGCGCGCATACACGCCAGCTCAAGTTCTCCTTTCACTGAGGACACTGACGAAACCAGTCGGGCGACGTCAGTGATTTTCAGATCTGGAAGCCGGTCCTGGACTGCACGCACATCGGTCGGTGCGAGATTCCAGCATCCAAGCTCGAAACCAACTCGTTTATTGTGCAGACCGAGCCGGCGCAATACATCTGTGCAGGTCGTGCCAAAATCCGGCTGATGTGTATAGGTTACGATTTCGTCGATGCAACTATATGAACGTACTGCTTGCTCGTCATATTCTCGAACGACAAATATTGGGGCCTGCCCCGGCATCAAAATAAGCGGAAAAGGCGCAAAATATCCACCGCTCCCATCGTAACCGCTGAGATACTTCAAGTGGCCGTGCGCGGTTACCACAATTGCGTCCAAGCCTGCAATGGCAACTGCATTCAGCACATTGTTTTGCCGGCGCTCATACTCTGATATCGGGAACGGGACACCAGTCAGAGGAATCGCGGAGCGTATCGTCGCCATATCTCACCTCAATGATTATGTTGTGGTTCGGTTGCGCAAAAATGCGCGATCGGATCGATGTTCGAAGTTGTCACAGACGCTTCGCAGGCTCATCCGGTCTGACAATCCACTTTCCTGGCGGCTTACGTCAAATGCTGTTTTTATATCGGCGTCATCTGGCAGCGAGATGCAAATACTGTCCGCGCTCCACGCCAAAGGCGGCCAGCGCTTTTTTCAATCGACATCAAAAGGCGCACAACGAGGCTTGACGATCACGCCAGCGGAATTCCAGGAAGCGGTTCGGTTCGAGCTTTCCGCTCCCATGGCGAAGTTTCACGAAGACTACGATCTTCTGGTCACACCGACAATGCCTTCGCTCCGTTCCCAGTGGGACGGGACAAACCCGATGAGAGTTTCAGGGGGTGGGTCGACTGGACGCCGTTCACCTATCCCTTCAACCTGACACAGCAACCTGCAGCGTCGCTTCCATCCGGACTGGATGATCAAGGGCTCCCTGTGGGGCTCCAACTGGTTGGTGCGCGCTATTCCGACACCACCGTTCTTGCGGCGGCAGATCGAAAGCCGCCTGGGGCATGTTTCTTTGGCGAGGAACAGCTTCACCGCGGCCGCAGTAATGGAGTGAGGCCATGTTGAGACTCTCGAAGGCGACCGGTCCACTCTCCAACGCTGAGACACTCTATACATCTGCTAACGTCCTGATCCGTAGTTTGCGAAACTCGTGATGTCCCCCGCCGGGACGGTGGTTGCGGCACCCTCGGTCAAATGGCTGACAGCAGTTCATCTGCATCTCGTTGGAAACGTTGAGGCGCCCGACCCGAACATCATCATAAGGCACCCTCGGAAAGGACCATGACCCCGGCGATGGCAGTGCGAGAACCGGATTGATAACCACCCACAATTAAAGGGTCGTTTGACAATATGCAGTGGGCGAAGCAATTCGAGCACGATAGTGAACCGCAGGTCAGTCGCTGACGGAACCTGAAATCCCCGGCCCTCAGCGGCAGCCTGGTGGGTAAAACCGACGCGGTAAGTTGAGCTTGGCCAGTTCGGCGTTTCGATGGGTGAGCGGCTTGGGTGTAAGCCGATCGTGCTCGAATGAGTTGGTTTGGGCGGCCACATCCTCCCCCTGGATGCTCACCCTCACCGCAGACTGCGTTGGTGGAGCAAGTCCAGACCACCTACATTTCTACGTTATTTCCTTCGGAGCCGAGAAGCTTCAGTTGCAGCAGTTCATAGGCCAGGGTTTCAGCGAAAGCGCGCACCAGCTTTGAGAGCGGCCGGTGCGCTGGCGTTATGATCGTAAATACCAGCTCAACTTTGGGAATGAACGGCACAAGATGACTTTCTGTTCCGCACCCCTGTAAAGCCGGTAACTCTGGGCGCTGATGGGATCGATGATCGCGCATGCCAGTCCGCTTTCTACAAATGTCATCAGAGGAATAAAATACTCGGTTACGAAACGAGGATTGAAAGTAGCGCCCGCTACAACGAAGGCTTCCTTGGTTTGCTTGAATGTAGAGTGATCGTGATCGAGAGTAGCAAGCGGTTTGCCATCGAGGTCCAAGGGCGAGATCATCGTTTTTTTACTCAAAAGATCATCCGCCGGCACCGCACAAAGACATTCAAAAGGGGTGCGCCTGTGTTCGACGAGTGATGACAGGTCGTTTTCGATCAGGCTCAAATCCGCCAAACCAAGGTTGTCTTGCTGCAGCGCGATTATGTCCTGCACCTGATTGGAACTCTTGGTGATCAGGGAGGCTGTAACGTTCGGCCGGCTGCTGACGAAACGGCTGATGACGTCGGGAAGGAAAAAGACGGACGGTCCGGGCATTGCAACAATTGGGGTCGTTGAGGTCAAGCTACGGCATCAAGCTCGGCACTCCAGGCCGCGAGTCTGCCCGGCGCCCCATAGGACACCGACATGCCCGGCTGCATGCTCCCTCGACGAGGTGGACCTTCTCGCCTATCGTCCAGCGCTGCACTGAGGTGATCAATTCAACACGCCGCAGATGGGAGGCATAGTCTTAAACATAGGCGTAAGCCTCGCCTACGGTGCTTGTCCGCTCAAAACGGGTGCGTTCCAGCGGGTTTTTACTGAGCATCGCCCGATACGCCTTGAAGATTGCGTATCGCTGCACTGTTGTGGTCGATTGTCCGCCCGGGACCATCTCGCTGCTAGATGACTACAATACAAAGACTGCATTTGACGCATCCGACCGGCAATTGGATCGTGTCCCGCCAAGTGGTTTTAGTTCGGCGGGACACAATGGGACACAATCGGTCGGGGCAATGAGCAGAGCGGCGGGCGCAGATGCAGATGTAGTTTCGCCAGCGACGTTCGCGCCCCTCAGGAATCCGACGTTTCGCTCGATCTGGCTGGCATCTCAAGTGTCCTCCCTCGGCTGGCTGATGCAGACTGTTGCCATCAGTTGGCTGATAGCAACAGTCTCGACTTCCGATTTGATGGTCGCGCTGGTGCAGGCTGTCGAACCTGCCCGCTTTCATTTTGTCCGTCTTCGCCGGGGCTCTCGCCGACAATTACAGTCGGCGCCGGGTCATGTTCGCCGGCCGCTGCCTTATGGTGATAGCCTCTGCGATGCTCACTGCGTCCGTGGCGCTGGGCTTTGTTAGTCCGTGGATGATTCTCGGCTTCAGCTTCTTGATCGCATGCGGCGGCGCTCTCAATGATCCCGCCTGGCAAGCTTCGGTTGGCGATATCGTGGTTCGACGCGATGTCCCAGCTGCCGTCACCCTGCTCTCCGTTGGCTTCAACACGGTCCGGACCGTCGGCCCGGCGCTCGGCGGTATCGTGGTTGCCTCGTTCGGGCTTCTCACGGCCTTCGCTGTGACCACCCTCACCTATCTGGTACCCCTTGGCACCATATGGCGCTGCAAGTGGAAGGTTCGTTCGTCACCTCTTCCACGCGAGCCGATGAGGACGGCGATCTATGATGGGCTACGCTTTACGGCGATGTCGTCGGAAATCAAGACAGCGATCGCGCGCGGAACCCTCTTTGGCATAGCGGGCATCGCCACACTTGCGCTGTTGCCGCTGGTTGTCCGCGATCAGTTAGGGGTGGACCGCTCGCCTATGGCGCGCTCATGGCCGGCTTCGGGACGGGCGCCGTCTTCGCCGGCATCTCCAGTAGCCTGTTTAGACGCAGTCTGTCACAGGAACGACTGATAACGCTCGCCTGCGTCGCCTGCGCGGCGTGCTCCCTCTCCCTTGCACTGACCTCTTCGATCGCAGTGGCGGCAATTGGACTCGCCTTGGGCGGCGTGGGTTGGGTCACCGCCTGGTCCGGGGTTGGCGTGAGCGTGCAACTGGCAAGCCCGCGCTGGGTGGTGGGGCGCACCATCTCGATCTATTATGCATTGATAGACGGCGGCATAGCGGCCGGCAGCTGGGTTTGGGGCACGGTGGCGCAGAACCATTCCCTGTCGTGGGCGCTGGAGGGTTCAGCTCTGGCTTTGTTGCTTGTAGCTGCAGCCGGGTTTTTGTTTCCTCTTCGCGACCGCCACGAATCTGAGCCCGATCCTTTGGAGGAATTCAACGTCCCGTCAGTCGCGATTGAGCTGAAGCCGAGTAGCGGCCCAATAGTAGTCAGGGTCGAGTACTTAATACCTGAGCAAGATGTAGAGGCTTTTCTGGATCTCATGCGCGAGCGCCGGCATGTACACAGCCGCGTTGGTGCTCGGAACTGGACGCTCCAGTGCAACCTGCAGAAGCTTTTGCGATGGACAGAAACATTTCGCACGCCCACTTGGACAGATTACCTTCGCCTGAACCATCGTCTCACCGAGGCAGACAAGGAACTGGACGAACGAATCTTTCGCCTGCACGGAGGAGACCTTCCACCTCAGATCACACTTTCGATCGAGCGACCGACAAGCGCCCCTCGCAAGGCCGAGCAATCGACACCTTTTTTCTCTCGCCATTGAACCGGAGAGGACAAGAGTCTCAGGTCAAATTTGATGAGCACGGCCGGATGACAAAGATAGATGTAAGAGGACGTCACTGCAGCACAACAACGTCGAGAAGGCCGTAGAATAATGAATAACTGCCGCTCGGATTTACGGGGTAGACCTCTCCCGTGAGGCCCGCCACTTCGATCATTCGAAGCATGTCGTTTCCAGGACTGCCCACCCGGGGGCTCGCTCCGACGAAGGCAATCGACCGGGGTGCCAAAAGGGGCGCTAATTGGTGGGTCATGTGGAGCATGTCTCTGGCGCCAGCGTGCGCAAGTGGGACTAGGAAGATACGCCTTCGGTGGCGAGCTTGAGGTAATTGTAGACGGCCGCGCGGCTGGGCCATAAGACAATGTTTTTGCATTGCTCTAATCGATTATAGTTGTGAAAAGAAATTCCGGCCTCGTTTACTTGCGGCTCAAGTCAGGCATAAAAAGATGTAGCACCGATTCGGTAGCTTATCCCCTGTCTTTCACGTACTCACGGTCTAATGGCGCCGAGTGGACGATTGAAGACCACCAGCCCGCTTACTGGAAGGTCGGCACTGGCGCCTTGGGGCGGGTTGGCAAGCCACAGGAGTAGGACGATGTCGAAGCATTCGGGTAAGGGCGATAATCACGGCGGAGGGCCTGGGAAGATCGAGATCACGGTCGTGGTGAACGGCCAGCCCACGCAGGTCGAAGCCAATCCCAACCAACCGCTCCACGTAGTTCGCACCAAAGCGCTTGAGAATACGCAGAACGTCGCCCAACCAGCCGAGAATTGGGAATTCAAGGACGAGGCCGGCAACTTGCTCGACGTCGACAAGAAAGTTGGCGATTTCGGTTTCGCGAATCCTGTGACCTTGTACCTCAGCCTGAAGGCGGGCGTCGCAGGTGCCTGAACCCCAGACTGTCGATCCTGTTGTCTCCCGAGCGAAATTCGATCGGGAGATCGGCTGGTTCCTTGGACAAGCGGGTGTTTATCGGGCGCAGGGATGCTTCCTGATCGAAGCAGTCTTCCCGAGCGCCTTCTTCATCTTTGCGCCGCCGAAGTTAAAGCCACAGGTAATCGGTGCAGCTGTCGAGATCGACTTCTCCAACTACGACCTTCGACCTCCCTCGGTGGTCTTCGTCGACCCCTTTAGGCGCCAGCCGATTGCCCGCAAGGATCTACAGCTTAAGATGCTGAGACGGTCGCCTCTACCCGGACCCCCAACGGAGATTGTTCCGGTCTTGCCGCAGAACACCGTGCAGCTGACGGACTTCATCCAGGCCAATAGTATGGAACACGCGCCGTTCCTGTGCATGGCAGGCGTGCGGGAATACCACGACAATCCAGCCCATTCAGGTGATTCATGGCTTCTCCATCGGGGTTCTGGAGAAGGCTGTTTGGCCTTCATCCTTTACCAAATAATCAAGTACGGGCTCACTCCAGTAGAGCAGCTTCAGCTCCAAATTTCAGTGGTGGGGCTGGCAGCACCTCTGCCAGCCATCCCGGAATGACCGCTCTGGAGGATGTCAGGACAGTCGCCCTTCCCCGAGACTGTGTGTCCGCTGGACAGGCGCATCTGCGGTCGGTTGGACAGCAGGGCTATGAAGGCATGGCGCTCTGGGTCGGCGTTCAGCAAGAACAGCACTTTGCCGTAACAGAAACGATTATCCCGGCGCAACGTCACATCCGGACGAGCGACGGCGTATGCGTGATGGTTCCTGCCGAAGAACTGCACCGGCTCAATGTTTGGCTCTACAAACGTCGCCTGACGCTCCTGGGGCAGATCCATAGCCATCCGGGCCGGGCCTACCATTCGACGACCGATGACGCCTACGCGATCGCAACCACGGTAGGGTGCCTGTCGCTGGTAGTGCCGAATTTCGCCCGCGAGCCTTTCGATCTTGCTCGCATGGCCGCCTATCGGCTTGACGGAAAGGCCAACTGGAATGAGGTCGCGTCCGCGGCACTGACGCGAATGATCACAATAACGAGTTGAACAATGGCCTTCGCTAACTTCATCGACCGCGCCGCCACGGCGGCATCTCAGGTCTTGGCCGATTTTCATCTGGGCGACTTCAAGGCGGCACTAGACAAGCAGGTCGTGGCCGTAGCCTTCGATGATGAAGCCGCTTCTTGCGCCGAAGGCCAGGCGACGCTGGATCTTGCGGTGAGGTTGCTCGCCAGACTCTATCCGGTTCTGGCAATACTCCCCTTGGACAGTGCGGCGAGCTCTCAAGCCCAAGCGCTGGAACGCCTGGCAAAGTCGATCAATCCAAAAGTCGGCATCCGGCGTTCCGGCAAGTCTGCCACGGTCTGCCTAGTTGTGGGTGTGACGCGTCCGACACTCCGGTGCCCCACTTTTTTCATGGGATCGGACGGATGGGCGGCAAAGCTGTCGCGTACGGAACCGGTGGGCTCTGGCTCTAGTTCGCTTCCCTATGGAGCCGGCGCCGCCAGTTGCTTCGGCGCCGCCAACGTCTTTCGAACCATCTTCGCCGCCCAGTTGACCGGGGCCGAGTTGGACGAAGACATCGACCTCTCATTGTACAGCTACAACAAGAGCGAAGCCGGCGATGCTGGCCCGATTGACCTCCCAGTCGACCTTGGCGAAACGCACCTCGTTGGGCTCGGCGCGATAGGCCATGGCTCGCTTTGGGCGCTGGCGAGACAATCCGGTCTCTCGGGTCGATTGCACGTAGTCGATCATGAAGCGATCGAACTCTCAAACCTGCAGCGCTACGTATTGGCCGGTCGGGCGGAGGTTGGCATGTCCAAGGCGGTCCTTGCAACCACCGCGCTTCGCTCCACCGCCCTCGAGGTTCAGGCGCACTCGCTGAAGTGGGCAGAATATGTTGAGCGCCGGGGCGACTGGGTTTTCGACCGAGTGGGTGTGGCGCTTGACACCGCCGCCGACCGTCTCGCCGTCCAAGGTGCTCTGCCCCGATGGATCGCGAATGCCTGGACACAGGAGCACGATCTCGGCATTTCCCGACATGGTTTTGATGACGGCCAAGCTTGCCTTTGTTGCATGTACATGCCGTCCGAAAAATCCAAGGACGAGCACCACCTGATTGCCGAGGAACTCGGAATACCGGAAGCACACGAGCAGGTGAAAACGCTCCTGCAGACCGATGCCGGTGTTCCCAACGACTTTGTGGTTCGGGTGGCTACAGCGATGGCTGTCCCGTTTGAACCGCTCGCCCCGTTTGTTGGACAGTCCCTGCGCTCCTTTTATCAGCGGGCTATCTGCGGTGGTCTGGTGTTCCAGCTTAGCGGCGGCAGTCGTCTCGTACAGACCGTGGTTCCGATGGCGTTTCAGTCAGCGCTTGCCGGGATCATGCTTGCCGCGGAGCTGGTCAAACATAGTGCGGGCTTTCCCATGAGCCCGACGACGAGCACCCGCGTCAATCTCCTTCGTCCTCTTGGATCTCACCTGGACGATCCGAAAGCAAAAGAGTCCAGTGGCCGCTGCATCTGTAGCGACGAGGATTTCATTGCCGCGTATCGGCGCAAATACGGCGAACAGCTAAACAACGTGTCCGCCGCCTAAGCTAAGCAGAGTCTCCGTTACGCACGGCGGGGCGACGGGTTGTGTGCGATGACAATGCGTGGCGCCACTATGACACGCTCGGCCCGCTCCTCTGCCGCCCGACGGCCTAGGAGTCCCCTCGCCGCGGATGATTCCCGAGACGTCATGGCCGATGTGGCGGTCGAGAACCGGCCGCCATGGAACGAGAGTGAACTCCCGCGACTTATCGATCACGGCATACTTTCCGCTGGCTAGCTCGACCGATCGGCGCAGCGTCCCAGGCGCTGCCGCCAGGCGCCGGTCCATCGCTCCTGCCGGCGGACCACGCATCGAGCGCGCCATGGCGGCGCCCGCGGCGTCCTCAATGTCATCGAAATCAGCATGAATCAGCGCGGCGCTTATAGCAATCTGTAGCGGATAAAACCGCCGCGCCCGTCGCCAATCAATAACGAACGATAATGTTGCATTATCGATCGTTTTGTCCTTAAGTTAGAAATGGCCGTTGTCGCCCGCGTTTTAACGGTCGCAGGAGAGTTTCAGCGACCTTTTTGAAGTGACTGATGGTCATTAAAGGAGGTTGGACGATCACGGTGCACGGGCATATCTGCCACAGACGCTTTCAACCCTGCGGGCGCAAGTCTGTCACCGGCCGGTAGAAGATCACATGCACCGACGGAACAAGCTGGTTGAGGTAATCGAAATCCCGAACGTTGCCGGTCAGGACCGTCGCGCCCAGCAGACCGGCCTGATGAAAGATCAGCGCATCGTTGAGGAAGCGGCGTTCATGCCCCTCCGCTTTCGGCAGATGGCTGAGCCGGAACAGCAGACCGGCAAGCATGCCAGCGCGTCCCCAGGCGGTGGTGTCGGGAGCATGCAGCCGGTGCGCTGGAATATCCTCGAGCGTGTCAGCTACCACTTTCAGGACCGACTTCGTCGTGGCGTGGGCCGGGTCGAGACGGCCGAACACATGGCTGAGCTCGGCAAGGCATACGGCCGAGTGGTGGCAGAGCCGATAGGTGAGAAGGCCATCGACCCCTTCGGGCGTGCGCCCCTGCAGGACATCCAGATAGACGCTCGTGTCGAGAAGCAATGCACCGCCGACAGGCGGCTGGTCCGCTGCCCAGGACAGAGCGGAATCCGGCCGCCGTTCCAGCCCTGCGGTGCGGCGCTGTGGCTTGAGGGAACGCAGTGCGCTCCCGAGATCAAACGCCAAGATCGATGTCCGCCGGGATGCTGCCCTTGCGGCGGACGAGCCGGATGCCAAAATCATCCTCGAGGGCCAGCCGCGACAAGGCGAGCTCCAGCAGTTCGGTGTCGGAAGTCACATGAGCGCGCTTCTTTGCCGCCTCAATCAATTCCGCCGGCACCCTGCCGGAAAGGCGTGTGTTCTTGGCCGCGCCAAGAAGGCCGACCGCCCTCGCCTGCTCAAGCACCAGACGGTTCCGGGTGTGGGCAATCCGCTCCTGGCTTTCGGCTGTCGTCGCGCCACGTATGCTCATCCTGGATTCTCCTGTTGAACGAAACATAAAGGATGTTGAACGCGAGTGCAATGAACGGCAAGGAAGGGCAAGCCGTGGAAGCGATCGCCGCATCGTCCATAAGTGGCCCGCCCGACGCGGGGAGCAGCGCGCCCGGCCCTTTGTCGTGTGTGGCGGGGAGCAAAACTCGGGGCTATCGTCAGGTATCTCGCGGTGGACAATTCGGCGGTTGGGTCGCACGTTGTGCTCTTCGAATCGCACCACTGCGACATTCCAAGGAACGAAAGCCCCCAATGAGCAGTGCCCGTAATTTCATGACGCCCGTCGACGCGATCGACACCGACGACCTGCCTGACATTGTCGACGTCGTCATGGAAATGGGGCGCCCGGATGAGGCTCCCTCCCCTCCCCCGCAGGTCCTTGAGTCGCGACAAGCAACACTGCCCGCGCATCTCGAAAAGCTGGCCGACCGTGCGCGCGATTATGTCGAGGCAGCAAGTTCGGCAAACACCCGTCGCGCCTATGCCGCCGACTGGAAGCATTTTTGCGCCTGGTGCCGGCGCCAGTCGTTTGATCCGCTGCCGCCAGATCCCCAAGTTGTCGGCCTCTACATCACGGCCCAGGCCTCGGGGTCGGCAAGGGACAAAAAGTCTGTGTCGACCATTGAGCGCCGCCTGTCGTCCCTCACCTGGAACTATACGCAACGCGGTCAACCCCTCGACAGGAAGGACCGGCATATCGCAACCGTGCTGGCCGGTATCCGTAACAAACACGCCTCCCCTCCCCGTCAGAAGGAAGCCATTCTGCGCGACGATCTTGTCGCCATGCTGGAAACGCTCGACCGCGGCACGCTACGCGGTCTGCGTGACCGCGCCATGCTGCTTTTAGGCTTCGCCGGCGGTTTGCGCCGTTCTGAAATTGTCGGCCTTGATGTTGCGCGCGATCAAACCGAGGACGGTCGCGGCTGGATTGAATTTTTCCCGGACAAGGGCGTGCTGGTTACGTTGCGGGGCAAGACCGGCTGGCGCGAGGTCGAAATAGGTCGCGGCTCGTCCAACGCTACCTGCCCGGTTATCGCGATGCAGACCTGGCTGAAGCTGGCCCGCATCGCGCATGGCCCCGTCTTCCGCCGCGTCACCGGGCAAGGTAAAGCGGTGGGAGCCGAGCGGCTCAACGATCAGGAGGTGGCGCGGCTGGTCAAACGAGCGGCCCTAGCTGCCGGCGTGCGCGGTGATCTTTCCGAGGGCGAGCGCGGCCAGAAGTTTTCTGGCCATTCGCTGCGCGCAGGCCTCGCTTCCTCCGCCGAGGTTGATGAACGCTATGTTCAGAAGCAGCTTGGCCACGCCTCGGCGGAGATGACGCGCCGTTACCAACGCCGGCGAGACCGTTTTCGGGTCAACCTCACCAAGGCAAGCGGGCTTTGATCGCAATGCCCCCACCCCTGCCCCTCTGACAGAGTTGTGCCCACGAGAACCTCAGCCGTCGGGCGCGATCAGCTTTACAGACGGGAAATACGTGCGGTAGCGGCCGACGTCGCGGGTCAACAGCGGCAGACCGCCCACGGCGGCATGGGCGCCAATGAAGAAATCAGGCAGCACGCCGGTGCGCGCTCCGCCAGATTTGCGGTATTGCGTAAAGATCTTGCCCGCCAGAAACAGGGCATCGCGCGGGATCGAGGCGAGTTCCAGGGCGGCCTGTTTGATGAAGGCATCCAGTTCCTCGATTCGGTTGTAGCGAACCGCAAGCTCTGCGTAGACAACATCGTTGATCAGCAGCGGGCCAGCGATGCTCGCGGCCTCCAGCTTGGCAAGCGACCAGTCGGCCCATTTCGGATCATCGGTGACAAGGTCGAGCAGAATGTTGGTGTCGACGAGCGTCACGCTTCGCCACGCGTCAGCGCCATGATTGCGTCGGTATCAAGCCCCTTGCCGGCGTGGCCACGCAATTTGGCGAACCGGCTCGCCGGTCGTTTCTTGTCGGCGCGCGCGAGTACCACGCTGCCATCGGCGGCGCGCACGAAATCGACTTGGCTGCCTGGAACGATGCCAAGAAGGTCGCGGACCGATTTGGGGATGGTCACTTGTCCCTTAGCTGTGACTGTCGTGGTCATGCTTGCACCCATCGTAATACCATATTGACTAAAGGTATTACCACACACGCCGATTTGCAATCTTGGCTGCGAAATTGCCGATCCGGCTACTAAACGGTCCTGCTCAAAGTCGCGCGTATGCCCGGTCCGCTGAGGGACCGGGAGGTTGCCCGCCTGTTCAAGCGCACCGCTCCGGCCGCCCGCTCGCAGAGGATCTCTCGGAGGGTGATCGAGGAAAAGAGTTGCAGCCCATTGATTGCGACCGGACATGACGCCCTCGGCTGAGGTCAAAGGGCGTTACGTGCAGAAGCACCTTGGTCGCACGAGTGCCGAAATGACCTCAAAATACGAACGGCGCCGCGACCGTTCCGAGTGCACCTCTCCAAGTGCCCGGTACCGCTCTACCCGCCTTCCCTTTCATTAGCCACACAGCGCCGGGAGATAAGGAGGCCGTCCTGCGCGACGATCTAATCGCCATGCCCGAGACAGCCGTGGCTCGCTGCGTGGCCTGCGCGACCGACCTATGCTGCTTTTGGGCTTCGCCGGCGGCTGCGGCGCTCCGAATCGTCGGCCTCGATCTTGCTCGCGACCAAACCGAGGATGTCCGCGACACGATCGATTTCTTCCCGGACAAGGGGCTGGTTACCTGCGCGGCAAGACCGGCTCGGGCGAGTCGAGATCGGCTGCGGTGCGCCTGACGATGCCTGCCGTGTCATCGCCCTGCAGACTTGGCTCAGCCTGGGCCGCCATCGCCCACGGCCCCCTCTTCCGCCGGAACACCGGAAAAGACAAAGCGGTGGGAGCCGAGCGGCTTAACGATCAGGAAATCGCAAGTCAAAAGCCCTGCGGGCCGGGGTGCGCCGCAATCTTGCGGAGGGCGAGCGGGAGATGAAATTCTGGGGAACTCGCTCTACGCGCCAGCCTCGCCTCCTCGACTGAGGTTGGGAACGATAACGTTCCTCAAGCCGATCAAAGGTCGAACATCGTGATCGAGAAGCGAACCTGGTCCGGAAGGCACCATTTGTAGAAAACCTTTCTGAGAGAAGTTCTCCCGGCCATCCGGACCCCGCCGAGGAGTGTCGGCGTGGTTCATCAGACGCTCCATGGGCGAGACCTCGAGATGACCATAGCCCCCGCGCTCCGATGCCAGCTTGCAGCATATGGTATAAGACGCCGATCGACGGACGCGGCCGTCGTTGAAACGACTGTGAGCGGACGCAATCGCAATGATGCGAAGGGGGCCTCTTTCCCCCTTATTGCAGACGGCTTCTGGAGCGGACGCATGAAGTCGGCGATACGTGCGGATGACGGGGCTGATGGCGGCGGTGATCTCTTGGCCGGCCTGCGATTCCAGCTTGGTACCCCTCCGGCCGCTCTGTAAAGCAGAACTCATCGATCTATGTCTGGCTTAGCAACTCACCTCGGCGGCACAGCGCTTCGATCTTATGCTGGACTTCAACATGGCCTTCGCCGCTTCCGAAATTAGGTCGCCAGTTCGGCAGTTGAAGGGGTGGCGACCAGGCCAAGTCGCCTCCCGCTGAAGTTCGGTCCACAGGACGGCCCAGCACCGTTCATACCTTGCAGAGGGCCTACGCCAGCCAGGGAAGCGTGCCGCTGGCCTCTAGACTTGACAGCCGTGCAAATCGGACAATTGCCCCATCATTTCAATGGCGTAGACGCTCGAATGTCATGTCGATCTTGCGCTGGCTTTAAGGTTTGTGACAACGGCTCCCACAGCTCAGAGAGGCAATTCTAAATTATGCTTTCGCGGCGAGGACGCCCATTAACCTTCTGTTAACTAAAAACTTCTTGCTGGATTACCCGAATCGGGCATTAATCACGCTTGAAGTGACAATCATGTCAGAAAAGCGTTATTCTGGAAATTGCCGAGATGAATTTGATGCCCGATCACGGCTTGGAGTTCGATTTCGACGAGGAGATTCTCGAACAGGGAGAGCTTATCTCGGACAAGTTGAACATGCTGCGGCTTGAACAGTATCCCCCAAATGCGATGAAGGGACTACGGCAATTTTCGTCGGTCGAGGTCGCGGACTTTCTCGGCGTCACCCAGAACCATATCAAAAAGCTGCATCTCGAAGGCAAGGGACCCGCACCTGAGGTTTCCAGTTCGGGTCGTCGTTCATACACCGCTCGGCAGATGCTCGAATTGCGTCAATACCTCGACAAGCACGGTCGTTCGGACTTCAAGCGCTATGTTCCTCACCGCCGTCAAGGCGACACGCTGCAAGTCATCTCCGTCGTCAATTTCAAGGGTGGCTCCGGCAAGACAACAACAGCTGCCCATCTAGCTCAATACCTCGCTCTAACAGGGCACCGCGTTCTCGCAATTGACCTTGACCCGCAGGCTTCCCTGTCAGCTCTGCATGGCATCCAGCCTGAACTCGACAAGAATCCGTCGCTTTATGAAGCGCTCCGATACGACGAGCACAAGAAATCAATCAAGGAGATTATTCGGCCGACCAATTTCCCGGGTTTGGACATCGTGCCTGCCAATCTTGAACTGCAGGAATATGAGTACGACACTCCACTAGCCGCTTCTAACAAGAATTTACCAGAAGGGCGCTTGTTCTTCACGCGCATTTCTGCGGCGCTCAAGGAAGTTGACGACCGCTATGATGTGATTGTCATAGATTGCCCACCGCAGCTCGGTTACCTAACGCTCACATCTCTTACAGCTTCGACGTCGGTGATTATTACCGTGCACCCGCAGATGCTCGATGTGATGTCGATGTCTCAGTTCTTGCTCATGCTCGGTGGGATCCTCCAGTCCATCAAGGGGGCCGGGGCAGCAGTGAAGCTGAAGTGGTTCCGCTATCTCGTGACTCGATATGAGCCGACTGATGGTCCCCAGGCCCAGATGGTTGGGTTCCTTCAAGCACTTTTCAACAAGCGCATGCTCCAGAACCAAATGGTGAAAACTACGGCCATCTCAGACGCAGGCATCACGAAACAGACACTTTACGAGGTTGAGAAAAGCCAATTCACGCGATCAACATATGAGCGGGCGGTTGAAAGTCTGAACGCGGTCAATTCCGAGATTACGTCGCTAATTCACAAGGCATGGGGGCGGAAGTGACCATTTTGACAGCCGTGCAGAACGAAAGTTTTGGGAGCAATTTCAAAAAGATGAGAGCAGTTCTGAGAGGACAGAATGGCTAGAAAGGATCTTCTGGCAAGCGTAACTGCGTCACTTACGCGGGAACAGCCCGTGCATTCTGCGTCGCAGGCTAGGTCCGACTATGCCAAGCGTGGCGCGTCGCGTTCGATGATGCAGTCGCTGGACGAACTGGCCGAGAATTCAGTGCGGATGCTGGATGGCGAAACCGTGGTGGCGATTGACCCCAAGGATCTCGATGGTTCGTTCATTGCTGATCGTATAGGGGAGGACGACGCAGAATACCTGCAGCTCAGACACGCCATTAGTACATCTGGCCAGTCGACACCGATCCTTGTGCGACCGCACCCCCATGACATAGGCCGCTACATGATTGTATTTGGCCATCGACGGGCAAAGGTCGCGCGCGATCTCGGCATTAATGTCCGAGCGGTCGTGAAGCGCTTGGCTGACATTGAGCATGTCATCGCACAGGGCCAAGAAAATACTGCTCGAGCCGACCTGTCGTTTATCGAGAAGTCGTTGTTCGCTCGGAAGTTGATTGAGAGCGGTATGACGAAGGACACTGTCAAATCAGCTCTTACGGTCGATGACACGCTGCTGTCTCGTATGCTGTCGGTCGCTGAAACGGTTCCCGAAGCGGTGCTGAGTGTCGTTGGGGCCGCGAAGGGCGTTGGCAGGGATCGTTGGGAAGAACTCAAAAAACTAGTCCAGATTCCAACCAATGCTACCAAGGCGATCGAGTACGTTCGGACCGAGGAGTTTGCAGCAGGTCAAGTGAAGGACGAGGTCTTCAATCTACTCCTTAGTCATCTGAAATCATCCAAGACGCCCAAGAAGCTAAAGGTTGCCCTCGGACCCAAAGCCTGGGCTCCTGCCGACAAATCACTGAACGTTGCGATTAGAGGGACACAAAAGAAAGCTTCGATAATAGTCGAAGCAGCTTACGGTCTCCATTTTGCGGAGTTCATAGCAGGCCAACTGGACGGTCTTTATGAGGCCTACAGGAAGCAGGAAAAGGAAATCAAAGGAGACTAAACCGCAAAAGAAAAAGGCCCCCGACGGCGAACCGTGGAAGCCCTTCTCGATCTTTAGCAAGCCGAGAATCTCATTTCCGCGAATCAGTGTCAAGCGTTTTAAGCGTCGATTCGGCGGACGGATTTCTTTTGCCTAATTGAAGGCGAAGGAAGAAATGGAGACGGGTATTGCAACGACGCCCTTTGGGCGGCGGCCGATGTCGCTTGCCATGCTGGCAGCGCAAAACGATTCACGTGAAATTCCCGAGGGCAGGGTCGTCGACAAGTGGCAGATTTACCGCAACCTGTGCGAGGGTAAGAGCATCGTCGGCATCGGCGATCGCGCTTTGGCCGTGCTGAATGCGTTGCTGTCATTCTATCCTGACAGCGAATTGAGTGGGGAGAACGACCTCATCGTCTTTCCCTCAAACGCACAGCTGTCGCTCAGGGCGCACGGGATGCCTGATGCCACGCTCCGGCGGCACCTCGCGGCTCTTGTAGACTGCGGGCTGATCATCCGTCGGGATAGCCCGAACGGCAAGCGTTACGCCCGCAAGGGCCGGGGAGGGGAGATCGAGGAAGCATTCGGCTTCTCCCTGGCGCCTTTGCTGGCCCGTGCTTACGAGTTCGAGGCGGCGGCCGAGCGTGTTCGTGCCGACAACAAGGCGCTCAGGCTAATGCGCGAGCGGATCACCTTACACCGCCGTGACATCCACAAGCTGATAGAGGCGGCCCTTGACGAAGATGTCCCAGGCGACTGGGGAGGCCTGTGGAAGCGTTTCCGCCGCGTTGTGGAGGCAATTCCGCGCCGAGCTTGCATTGCCGAGCTCGAACCGATCGTAGCCGATCTTGCGGCCTTGCGTGATGATGTGGATAAGCTGCTGGAAATCCATATGAAATCCACGAATCCGAGCGGCAATGACTCTCAAAACGAGCGGCAGCAATCTGATTCAAATACCGACTCTACTTTTGAATTTGAACCAGCTTTAGAAAAAGCCAGGGCGACGGCCGAGCCCAGGACTAGGACCGCAGAGGCGCCGAAAACATACCCGCTGGGGATGGTGCTGAAAGCTTGCCCGGAAATTGCTGACTATGCAGTCGACGGGATCAGTAACTGGCGCGATCTCATGATAACCGCCGCCCAGGTGCGGGGATATCTGGGTGTTTCGCCGTCAGCGTATGAGGAAGCCTGCCATGCGATGGGCCAGGAGACCGCGGCGGTGGTGATTGCCTGTATCCTGCAACGTGCGCAGCATATCAATTCGGCCGGCGGCTATCTTCGGGCGCTGACTGATAAGGCCAGGGGAGGGGCTTTTTCGGTCGGCCCGATGCTGATGGCGGCGCTCAAGGCCAACGGCGCCACAGTAAGGATGACGGGATGATGATCGCCAATCCCGCAGCTTATCGCTTTGCGCCCAGCTCAAGCGCGAATTACGATGGCCGGCTGATACCTGTGGAAGCCCGCAAAAGCCGCATCTTCCGGAAGATAAGAGTTCAGCCGATGACTACCACTGTCACCGCCGCCGCCATCTCGAAATACTTCGGCGCCTATCAGGATGCCGCGGTTCACGACCCTGTCATCATCACCAATAACGGCCGGCGTCGCACCGTGCTGCTGGCTTACGAGGATTTTGTCCGGCTGTCGAAGCGCGACCGGCGGGTCGATATGACCGCGGAACTCAGCGCCGAAGAAATCGCCGCTGTCGAGGCCGTCGAAATGGGGCCGGGCCTTGACCATCTCAACGGCGAGATTCCTCCGGCAAAGGTCTGACGGATAGAAGGACGCCCTCCGGCTCTTTCCAGCGCTTGGCTGGTCTTGCCAAACCTGACGCGGTCCGCGCAGCGACACGGTGGCCAGCAATCCGGCGCTGCACCCAATCATCCCTGCAATTGTGGAGTTCAACTCCTAATTTTGCAAGAAAGAATCGAAGCTCACGCGGCGTAGGCTGCTGCGGTCGAGGGCTGCCGCATGTCGACAGATCATCCGGCAGCACCGCCTCTTCTGGGGCGGGTGCGGCGTATTTGTTGCGCCTGCCGGTCATGACCGCCGCGATATGATTGTTCTTGCCCAACGCGCATTTCCGGGTTTTGATCGACGAGAGAGCATCTCCTCTAGAAAGATCAAAACGAAAGGTACGGTTTATCGTTCGTTTTTAACTGTCGACGGGCACGGCGGCTTTCTGCCATTTTCGTTGCGAGAAGCGCCGCGATGATTCATGCTGTCGATGATGATTCTGCGCCCGAAACTGCTTCGCCATGCACCTGTGGTCGTCACCTGTGCAGCCCCGGCTGCGCTGGCCACTCCCGTGCCGACCTGGCTGCGCGCCGTGGCGGCCGGTCCGGACTCGATCGAAGACGCTGCGTTTGCCGCAGCTGCGGCGCTGACCGCGCTCGATGCGGTGGTGCGCCGGCAGGAGAGATGGGCCGGCGCCTGGCGGCAGCGCCTGGCACTCGGGGCAGCGGCGGCAACGGCCAAACGCGCCGGCCGGGTCGAGGACGAGGCGGCGCTGCGCGACGCGCTGCTGCTCACCCGTCCCGGCGACGACGTTGGACCCGCCGGCCGTATGCTGGTTGCCTGGCGAACGCTGGCATCGCGTCCGGTCGCGGCGTTGGTCAGCGAGGGGGTATTGGTCGATGTCGCCGCGGATCTGGGGAGCGCGCTTGACGTGGGGGCGGCCGGCCAAATCGGTGACGAAATCCAGGCGATCGCTGGCGCGGTCGGTAATGCAGTCGCTGGCGCGGTCGACGCGATCGCGGTGCTCGAGCGTCATCACAGTCGCGCCGCGCGTGAGCTTGGACCGTGGGTTGCGGACGCTGTTCTGGCCGACCGGCTAGGGTGGGCGCATGCGGTGCCCCTGTTCGGCTTGCATCCGGTGGCGGGCGGTCGTCGGTCAGCCCATGCCCAACGGGAACCCGGGCAGGCGTCCCGGCAACGCATTTGGGCGGCTTATGCGCAGGCGGCGCTGCGGGCGATGGATCTTGCGGCCGAGCTCGGCCGACGCGCCGACCGCCTGCTGGCTGTCGCCCCAAAACTGCGGGCGAAAGGGGCGGATACTGTCGTCGAGAAGCTGCTGTCCGACGACGCGATCGTCGCATCCTCAAAGATCGCCGGCATCAGCGACCGCGGTCTGCGCCGCCTGTTCGACCGGCTGATCGAACTTGGCGCCGTGCGCGAGCTATCCGGCCGTCCGACCTTCCGCATCTACGGGCTGTGAGACCATGGAGCAGGCGAAGGGGAGAAGGGCAAAGGAGCGATCAGATGATCACCTGTTCGACCGCGAACTGGATCACCTGCCGCCAGAAGTGCGTTGGCGCGAATGGATGAACCGCGTCGAAGCAACCATCTTCGCCGCCAGCGAGCCGGTCAGCCGCGAGGTGCTTACCCGCATCGTCGGCAAGACCTGCAGCATCGACCTTTTGATCGACGACATCCGCGAGGAGCTGCGGGGCCGACCTTACGATCTGGTCGCGGTCGCAAGCGGCTGGAAGCACCTGACGCGGCCGGCGTATGCCGACGCCATCCGAACGGCCGTAGGCTCTAACGAACGCGCCGTCGACCTCACGCAATCCGAAGTGCTAGTCTTGATGTGCATTGCCTTCTTTCAGCCGATCACGCGCGCCGAACTGTCGTCATTCTTCGGCAAGGAGATCAGCCGCGACCTGATCGGCAATTTGCGCTCCTTCGGCCTGATCGCCTCCGGCCCGCGAAGCCCGACACCAGGCGCCCCTTATACCTATGTGACGACGAAACATTTCCTGCTGGAATTCGGGCTTGAAACCTTGCGCGATCTTCCCGACTTCGAGGCTCTCGAGGATGCGGGGCTGCTGTCGAAGGAAAAGCTTCTGGCGGGCGACATCATGCCCGGTTTTTCAGGCCCCGGCGAGAATGATGCCGACGCCGACGAATAGAGCGCCTGTGCCTGGCCGGACGACCGCCATCGTCACCGCAACTTCTCGAGCGATATAACGGCAAGATCGATTTTTCCCTCGAGGTCCCTGAACGGCGCACAATCCGGATAGTCTTGCTATCAGCATGGACTGTGCGAGGCGGAGGTCCTCGATGTGTTGTTCGCCAGCTTTTGGCATTCCTCCGGCGGAATTCTCTCCGTAGTAAAGGTCGAAAAACACCGCATCGGGCATGGCCGCCCGATCGTGTTCGCATTGAACCCAGTCATCAAAAGCTCGCTTCGGACAGCATCAACGCGCTTGTAGACGCCTGCGCGCGCTCGCATGTCGGTCAGCACACCCTTCAGCAGGGTGCCTATCCTGGCATGCGCGTCCACAGGCATCGCCGCCTCCGGACGCCGGCGCCGCTTGCCGCTGAGCGGCAGCCGGTACTCGACAGTGGTTGTGGGGCCGCGTTGCGGGGTAGCTTTTCGTTGGACGTTTCTCGCGAGCTTCGCCTCGGCTTTAGCCTTCTCTCCCGGAGTCACAAAAGGAGCGAGACCGTCGATGGCGACCCGGTCACAATTCGCGGGCACGATCGGTGAAGGGCCTTTAGAAAGCGCCTTGAGGAGCCCATCCAGCGAATATCCCTTCGACGCATCGGCATACAGGTAAAGTTCACAGCTTCCCGGATAGTACATCCCCGCCCATTCCGGCCTTGCGAGCGACCAGTTGTGTCGCCGCGCCCAGGCGTCACGCTCTTTCGACGCAGCACTCCCTTCGTAAGGTTCGTCGGCCCCGACGTGATGTTTTGCGACGGGATCGTACCAGGCACTTCCATGATCACGTCCAGGCAGGCGGGCCGAATATTCCGCTCCGGGTTCGACATCTGCCTTGGATGGCTGCAGGCCCGTGATATCCATGAACTGAAGTACCCTCGCAGCTCCGCAAGCGATGTCCAGAGCCGCGCGCGCCGAGTCTGGTCGATACTCATCGACCACATGGTCTGAGGCATGACGCCGGAAATGACCGAGCTTATGAGCATATCGATACTGAGACGGCTTGATCAGTTCATCAAGCGGCTTTGAAATGGATGACGATCACGCCGGTCGAAGAGCAACCGATCGCTTCAGACGATACCTTTCCCGTCGAGGACACGGGCATGCCCGATGCCGAACTCGAGGCGGCTCTTGCCGGCGCGCGCGCGCGCGGCCGCAAGCGTGTCGCCGAAATTGTCGCCGGCGAGGACATGCTGAGCGCGGATGCCTTTGCCAAGCTGCTTGGCACGTCGCGGGTGACGGTCAACGCCAGGCGGCAAAGCGAACAGGTGCTCGGGATCGATGGCGCCAAACGCGGTTTCCGCTTTCCTGTCTGGCAACTCGACAAGGACGGTCGTCCCTTCGGCGCACTGCCGGCACTCCACGAGACGATCGGCAACAGTGCTTGGGCCGTCTTTCGGTTTCTGGGGTCGCGCCATGGTGCCCTCGATGGGCGGACGGACCTTCGAGCCCTTCAACAAGGCGATGACGCCTCGGTTATGGCCGCGGCGGAAGGCATGGCCAGGGGCGATTTCGACTGAATGCCCGGCGTTCCACCTCCACCCGATTTAGCGCGCGCAGAGCTCGAAATCGAGACCATACTCGCGGGGTCGGACGTTCGGTCGGGATCTACTGGAGCACCTATCCTGATCCACTGGGATATGGAAAATCGCCGAGCGGGTTCAGCGATCCTCGACGAGATACTGACTTGAACGGTACGCTATTTTATGCAATAAACGCAACATGCGCGGTCGACCTAAGAGACAAAGCAACAATGCATTAATCGAATCACTGCAAAACGCTCGCAGGCAGGCCGGTGCGAGCTATGCGCGTATAGCCGAACTTGCTGGGGTGAGCACGTCGACGCTGACGAGATCCATTCGCTGCGGGGGCTTTTCGGAAGATCTAGCGGCCAGAGTGACAACTCTGCTGGAGCGCGGAATTCCCGAGTCCGAGTGGCGATCTACGCGACCGGCGCGCAAGAAGGGCAACGTGCCTCACGTCACAAGTGATGCATTGCTTATATTGCACAAATTTTTTGAGATGGTGCCTGAACTCGAAAGTGCCTTTAAGATCGTTTTTGACGCGTCCGCAGCGAGAGGACAGGGGTAGGTGCATGACTAATTCAAGACAGGTCATCGCGATGATCCGAAGCCATGTCGCGGGCGACAGCGAGCAATTCCTGTCGATCGCCGAGCACATCGCGGCGGACGCCGTCCGCTCCGGAAAGACCAAAGTCGCAGACGAGATCAAGGAGATCACCGACGCCATTCGAAAGGCCGCCGCCGATAGGCGGCCGAACCGTCCGATTCCGATCGGGTTACCGCGAGGGGAGCTGGCGGGTCTCGTTCGGGCAACATATCCCGAAATTCACCTGGCAGATCTGGTTCTCGGCCAAGACCTTAGACGCCGGATAGTTCGACTGGTTCGCGAGCATCGCGAGAGTGCAGCCCTAGAGGAGCGCGGTTTGGAACCGAGGCGGAAGTTCCTATTCTCCGGCCCTCCGGGGACGGGAAAGAGCATGACAGCCTCGGCCATAGCCGGCGAACTGGGTTTGCCGCTTTTCACCATTCTGTTGGATGGCGTGATAACCAAGTTTATGGGTGAGACCGCCTCAAAGCTTCGACTAGTCTTTGACGCGATGCATAACGTTCGCGGTGTCTACTTCTTCGACGAGGTCGACGCGCTTGCCTCGCGGCGTGGCGCCGACAACGATATCGGCGAGGCGCGGCGGATGCTCAATTCGTTCCTTCAATTCCTAGAGGAGGACCAATCAAGAAGCGTAATCATAGCCGCGACAAACCACAGGGCGCTGCTCGATCCGGCGATATTTCGTCGTTTTCATTCGGCCTTCGTCTACGCGAGGCCGACGGCTGAGGAAGCAAGACAGGTCCTGCGGAACCACCTGCTTCATTTCAAAGTCGACGCGTTTGATTGGACGTCGATCGACGGGTTGACCACTGGTCTTAGCCAAGCAGACCTAGTTGCAGCTGCCGAGGACGCCGCACGCGACGCCGTGTTGGACAACAGCGGCGTACTCACTTCCGAAGTGTTATATCGGTCGCTTCAAGATAGGATTAGTATTCACCGCGAGTGAGCGTCCGAATCGAGTCGCTCCGCTGGGGCGGGTCCTGTGGCAATGGCAGATGTTCAATTCTATCGGCACATACACCTTCGTGGCCTTGGTAAGGCATCCGAAAGATTTCGCGCGCCGGGCGGCGGGTCCAAGAAGCTTCCCGAACCAATAGCCGACAGGTTCGAGCACGCGGCGACTCTTCGCGAACAGCTTGATACGACCGTTTCGCAGATGGACACCTACCTTGCCGAACAGGCGATCGAGAAGGTTCCACTTGCGAGCAGGGGCATGCCGGTTACCGTCATGGCAAGACCCAATGTCTCCTTGGATGTCGGCGCCGCGAGGTCGAACACGCGCGGGTTGAAACTTCTGAATATTCGCAGAGCCCAATCCGCCGTCCGGCCTGATGGAAACGACAATGCGGATCAAGCGACGCTTTTCGTCACGCGGAACATGCTCGCTTCGCTAAGGAAGAATCTCGATCGGTACGCGGAGTGGGAGGACACCTTTCAGGACGCCCAGAAAACCGTCGCATACAACGAGGACGATGGCGACAGCGAGGGTGAGGAAAGGCGGCCGCGGAATTTTTGGCTATTCGAGACAAGCGCGGCCATTCGCCCGACCACTCTAAGGGATTTGTGGACGGATGACGTGGAACGGTTTCCCAGGTCCGTCGGCAAGACGAAATGGGAGGTTTGGACCAGGAAAGGTTTCCAGGACTCCTTTGTACGGGCAGTGGAGCGTTTCGGTATTCTCAGCGTTGGCAGACCGACCGAGTTCGTTGAGACTGTCGTCCGTAATGTGGTCGCCAGCCCTGAGGAGCTTCAGCGGATCGTCCAATCCAGCGCGGCAGTGGTCGAGCTTCGAAGCGCGTCCAGCTTCGTCTCGGATTTTTTCGACATGATTCCCGAGCAGCGGGCGAAGGTGATTGATCAGATCGCGGCCCGGATCTCTGGCCCGCTCCCGAATTCCCCGCGCACGACAATCCTAGATACGGGCGTGAACCGTGCGCATCCGTTGCTTTCGCGCTCACTGCCGTCCGCCCGTTGTTACACGGTGGACCCGAATTGGGGAACTGCGGACCAGAAAGGGCATGGAACGAAGATGGCCGGGCTTGCCCAGTTCGGTGACCTTGCGGCAGTCGGTTCCTCTTCCGCACCGATTATCCTTAGCACGGAGCTGGAGTCAGTGGTGGTGGCCGCGCCGCAATCGCCCGGCGACGTTCCGGCCAGGGACGCTATCAAGAGGGCCGTCGACCTAGTGGAGAAGGAGAGAGCCCTTCGCATTTTTTGTTTGGCGCAAACCGCTGAAGGCGAGGCTGAAGATGGCAGGCCGACCAGCACTTCAGCCGTTCTCGACCAGCTGGCATATGGAGACGGCTCGGATACCAGGCTTTTTTGCGCGGCAGTCGGCAATGCGCCGCGCACGCCGACTGAACCCTACCAAGTCGCCGACTACGAGGACCGCAACGGTCGCTTCGGAATCCAATCCCCGGCTCAAGCGCTAAACGCCCTATCGGTCGGCGCCGTTAGTCTGAAGGGGAACGACCAGGAAGTCGCCGACCTGTTGGCTCCTATCGGTGACTTGATGCCAACGTCTAGAACGGCAACGAGTTGGGCGAAACCGCACGCCGCGAAACCGGATATCGTCATGGAAGGTGGCAACTTCGAAATGGACGCACTCGGGCTGTATGCCCAGCCATCGGCAAGTCATTTCGTGATGACCACGTCGCGAGACGCCCCGGAGCGGCCGCTCGCGTTATCCGGCGAGACGAGTACGGCGACAGCGTTGGCGGCAGGACTGGCAACGCGGTTACTCGCGCGGTACCCAGACTACCGCATGGAGACGATTAGGGCGCTCATGGTTCATTCGGCCGAATGGACGCCCGCGATGCGGGCGCAAGCTCGGAGGCTGATATCTGCCGGCATGCCATCCGGCGAGGCATGGCGTATCATTCTTGATCGCTTCGGCTGGGGTGTACCTAACCAAGAACGCCTATTCTTCACGGCCTCGAACGCTTTGACACTCATTGCGGAAGACGAGCTTCTTCCATACGAGCGCGTAATGAAGGACGGCCGTCCGGCAGGCATTCGCTTGAGGCAGATGAAGTACTTCAAGTTGCCGTGGCCTCGGGAGATACTCCGCTCGCTCTCCAATACCCAGGTCGAGATGCGTAGCACGCTGTCTTATTTCATCGAGCCCGATCCCCACGCGGTATCGCGCGATCGGGTCGTCGAGCGCTATCCGTCACATCGACTGAAGTTCGACGTGAAGCGATTCGGCGAGAGCGACGCACGCGCGCAACATCGATACAATCTCCTTGTGCCGGAGGATGGCAGCATCAGCGCCGGCAGCGACGAAGGATGGCTGCTTTCCGGATTGTCGCAACGCGGAACGATCGTTCAAGATATCTGGCAAGGCCCAGCGTATAGGCTGGCCGATCGCGACGGCATCTCCGTCGCACCGGTGCGGGGATGGTGGGGCGACATGTCGAACTTGGAGAACTACGAGCGCTCCGTCCGCTTCTCGCTCGTGGTATCGGTAAGAACACCAGAGCAAAGCGGTGACCTCGTGGCCGAGATCTCTAATAAGATACCAGCCGGCGTGCTCGTCGAACGTGCTGTAGCCACCCTTCCAACATGATCAAGCGGTTGGTTTTGCGGTGACCTTCGCCATAACGTCGCCATGGCAAACATAAGCATATGGCGTTGAAGATTTCTCGCGGTGTCCGGCGCGAGCCTTCAACATCGCGTCTCCGATCGAACTCCCGTCAATGAAGAGCTGGAGATAGTCGCGAACGACGTTCGAGGCGGTTTCATCCTGCACGGCCCAAAGGGGTGCCAGTACGCCCCCGAACCCCCGTTCTGCAAGGCGCGCGGCCCAGCCTGAAACCAATCCGAGCTGATAGTCGGAGGTGGCGACCTCACAGGCGTTGATGACCATGAACGTACCGAACGATCGACCAAGCTTCACGCGGCTGTTAATATCGTTACACGTCAACCAACTCTTGTCGGAAAGCCTCAGCTTTGCATTGCCACCATCTCCAGCAACGCCGTGACCGGCGAAGTGGAGCACCGTCACGGTTTCAATGGGCGCCTTCGGACCCCAGAAATCCGTGAGCGACTGGTAGGTTGCCTCCATCGCCGTCGCGCCCAGCTGGGAAACAAGCCACTCACCTTCGGCGAGCGCGGCCGGTAGTTCGGTCCCATCGTCGTAGGTGGGAACGAAGCTTGCTATCGAGCCTGCCGCGAAAGAGTCGCGCATTCGTCCCTCGCTCTGCAAGAACCAACGGCTCATTGGATGCGTCATGAAGAGATGATCCGGCTGATCGATGCCCGCTTCGTCGTCAGGAAACATCATCTCCCACGGCACGTAAGGCTCATCCGTAACCAGTTGTATTGGGAAACTCGGCCCGAATTTCTTTCGAAGATCGCGATAGAGTTCCTGAAATGCCTTGGGACTGACGGCCCAGATACTTTCGCCGATGCCTTGAAGTACGCTGGCGTGGGTTCCCGGACGAAGCTTAGGACAATCCTTCATCAAGCCGAGCGCGAAGACACCTGCGGACTGACCCAAGTTGATGGGAGCCGACCATGAGGATGGTCCAAGCCCCTGGCCGCGGGGTGCATCGAGACTCCAGATATAAACCCCGGGGTTGCCTCCTTCCAAGATCTTGATCGTCAAGTCAGGCGCCTCAGCGGAGGGAACGAAGGCTATGGTCCCGAACGGCGGATCAAGTGCAGACTGTCCCGAAGCATGCGCGGGCTCGGGGTCAGCGGATGACAGTTCGAACGATTTTCGCGCGATCCCGCTGAACCGGCCGCGATAGTTGAACATCGCGACCACCTCCATCGGAGTGCCGCCATCTAGACTCGCGATGGTCACCGCTGCATCGAAAATGGCAGGGACGGAACCTGCGCCCCTCGTGATGGCGATCTGCTTCCTATTTGTTCCTGGATCGAAGGTGAGTCCGGTTGAGAAAACCTCGACATCGATCGTGAGCGTCGTCCAATCAGAGGCGACATCCGAAAGGCTCACCTCATCTCCGGAGGTGCCGGCGTCCGGTTGTAGCGACAGGTCCACCTCGAATTTGAACCTCTTTCCTTCCAACAGTTTCTCTGCCGATCTGATCACCGGAAAGCGGTTTACCGTGACCAGCGAGGCCTTCGCCGGGCTGTCAGTCTTATCCAATTTCGTGTCGAGCTGAGAGCCGAAGCGGGGATCACCGATGTCCGGATCCTCCGCGGAGCGGAAGGGGGCCGTCACTACAAGGTGGGAATCGATGGGGCGACCGCGCCGAAAGTCTTGCAAGACCTGTTCGATCGCGCGCTTGCCGCTTTCACTGACCACAGTTCCAGTAACGGATAATCCGGATGTCGAGACGCGGATTTCTATACTGAAGATTAGATTCGAAAGCTGAAGCAATTTGCGCTCGGCCTCTGCCCATTCGGGCCATCTCCCGCTCCTATCAGGCGCCGCAAGCCACAGAAAGACAGGGTCATGGCCTCGTTCAAACGACCACGACCATCTAACTCGATCGGGAATCAATTTCGCCTCTTGATCATTCGTCTGCCACCAGAAATACGTCGCTCACGGGGTGGAACCCATCGAGTGCCATCTTCACGCAGTAGAGGCCAGCCGCGAGACGCAAGTGGGCCACGTAGCGCGCGCCATGTGGCCGAAGAACCGCCGTTGCATCAGGTGCTTGCGCGTCAACGCGCGAGATGGTCGCCGAGATCGACTGAACAAAATCCGATGGCATTGCGTTGATTTCAACAGATGAGCTGGACACATACGCGTCTTGGACTGAGAGGCCGATCGTGCCGACGCCAACCTCTCGATATTTGTCCATGTCGACATCCACTTCGGTGAGGATGCCCCGCAAGTTACCGATTGCGCCCTCGTCACTCTGCAATGCCGAATGTGTGGTTGCGACATAGGAGGCATTTTGCTGGGGGACCTCCAATGGAATTGCCGATGCTCGCGGGACCGTCGCGTCGCCTTTCAAGTCCTTGCCCTCGTAAGATTGTAACAGCGTAACCGCGGTCCCGTCGAACTTGGCAGATTGGAACGTCGGCTGCTCGATGCCGACGACCGGACGGACTTTCGGCCCCCATAACGAGTAGGCATCAGTCTCGGCATTCTGCTGCTGCGCCATACGAATTTCCTCGTGGAACGCCGCCGCAGCGGAGGCGCGTCCTCGGTCGAGGTTCGGCAAAGTCACTTCCGACAACCTGCCGAGGCTTTGGCCCCCGTTGTCGACAAACGGGTAGACCGGGAGCAGCTGGTACACGGAGTCGAACGATCGGATGGCCTTCGTGCCGTCGAATGCCTTGAGGGGGCCAACGTCCCATGCGAAGCCGTTGCAAAGGAATCCGACCGCGTTGCCGGAACCGCGATACGGCGTACCGAAACTCAGCAGTGTCCGCGTGGTTTTCCATCCCTCTAAACACTCGATGTAATAGCGCGCCACCAAGCCGCCCATCGAGTGTACGACGAAGACCACCTTCGCGTCAGGATTGCCGCTCTTCTCCCGCCAAATCTTCAACCATTCCGGCACGACGCGCGCGAGCTTCCTCGCGGACAACCTGTTGTTACGCCGCCAATCGTATGGGAATTCGCGGTAGTTTTCGTTTTGGGTAAGACGTAGCCCGCTGACGAGTTGCTCCGCCAAAATGGAGTAGCCCCCTTGCTTCCAGAGCCCCGGCACGATCTGGATGTTCTCCAAAAGCCCCGTTGCGGTGACCCCGTCACCGAGATCTTCGCGTTCGTCGTCCGCGCCCTTGAGCTCCAATTGCTCCAACGCAGTTCCTGCGACTACCCGCCACAACGCGCCAGCCGAAACGCCCCAAATCGGCGTACCATCCTTTGATAAAACGGATCCTATCAGACCTGGCACGACAACGACGAGGTCAGGGAATGCGTTTGGCACGTTTGCTCCAACTTTCATATGGCGATTTTAGCTGAGGCGCGGGCGATTCGTACCACGGCATTATTGAGTCGGTCGAGGAGCAGATACCTACAAGGATTCTCGCGCGAGTTTTCGCGAGCGAGACGGCCTGCAGAGTGCCGTGGCCGAGCTTGAAGAACGACTCACGAGCGAGCTCGCCCTTGACGACTTCAGCCAAGCACGAACCATATCAGACTGACGTAGCCCTGCAGGCACGCGAGGAGCCCATCCCAAGCTGGTGTAATGATGTTGACGATCTACGCTTCGGGGGAGCTGTCCTTGATAATATTTCGCCTCGACATGAGGGCTGCTCGATTACATTTTGGCTTCGGGGTAATGTCCCTTTATGTCCGTATTAAAGAAACGGCCAAGAGATTCTGCGGTCATCAGGCGCTCGTTCATGTACGCGGGCACGTTGTAATATTGATACACGCCTCCGTGGCGGAATTGGACCTCGAGTGTTTCGAGATCGGGATCGTAGCCGACTTCGGCCAAATTCCCGGACGTTACGGATTGCCGTTCCACTTCAGTTTTCCTCCTCATCCTCTATGACAGAAGCCGCCGGTGCCCACCTCGGATCTTGCGCTCGCCAGGATGCGACGAGGTCGTCGTAGCTCTCGTCCCCCCGCGGTTGCTTCCATCTCTCAGCTACGAGCGGATCCTCACTGTCAGGTCTGCGATCCTTGGGCGGCAGCGTCACGCGGCACCGAACTGGCAATCGTGCGGCTTCGCCCGTGATGATTGCCTCCCCCGTTCGAAGAACGGAAAGGCTGTCGGCGATCCCGCTCAGATTGTCCGGAAGCGCAGCCTGTACTTTGCTGCGGTCGGTCGAATTGGTAAGCCTGAGAGCGACGAAGGTTCCGCACTGGGAAAGTATGGTGTCGTCGATCTCCGAGGGCCGCTGACTAACAATCATCGCGCCAATCCCAAATTTTCGTCCCTCTTTGGCAATGCGCTGCACCATCTCACGTGCGGGGTTGCTCGTCTCGCGGCCGAGATAGCGATGTGCCTCTTCCATTACGATGAGTTGTGGCCGCTTGCGGCCGCCTTCTGCGCGGTCTCGCCCCCAGAAAAGTGCCTCATAGATAATTGAAAGGATGGCACCGATGAGTTCAAGGAGGACAGAGCTGGGGATGCCCGACAGGTCGAGCACGGTGATCGCTTTCTCGTGTCCGATCCAGCTCTCTAGAAGCTCAGGTAGATCGTTTTCGGTGTGTCCATTTAATCCAGGTTCCCATTGTCCCGGCTTTAGAAGGAATTCGAATTGCCTATCCAACAGGCGTGAACGCATGCGGTCGAGCTGCTTCCGAATTCCCAGAACGCCGATGTTGTTGAGGTAGGGCGCGCTGTTGGTCGTAGTGTGCGGCTGATATAAAGGAAGCCGAAGCGATGCGGCATCGCCGGGAGTGACCAGCGCCGGCTGCGTCTTCGCCTGATCAAGCCAAGTCTTCACTTCCGGATCGATCAATTCATGCCAAAGCTGGCGGAGGCTGTACGGGATTGGGCTGTCGACGGTCATCGAGTTGAGATCGACGCCGGCGAGGCCATCCGTCTGCGCAATTGCGCTTTTCGCAGCGAAGATTTTGTCAAGGATCGCGGTTGTCGAGCGATCGTCCATTTTCCCGCAGAGGAAGTCGATCATCTCCGCCGGGCGCAAAGCCCAAAACGGGATCACGAGCGGCTTCTCGCCCTCTGCAGGCGCAATGCGAAAGATCTCCGCATTATCCCCGAGAGCTCGCGCATACTCACCGTGAATATCCAGCAAGAGAATACGTGCGCTTGGAAAGCCAGCACTGCCTGGCATCGAAATTGCCCGCAAGAGGCTTGCCACGGTGGTGGATTTTCCGGATCCGGTCGATCCAAGCACGGCGCTGTGTCGTGTCACCAGCTTGTCGAGGTCTAGGCGGACAGGAATGCTCTCGGCGTTGGCTAACCGGCCCACAACGATCTGTCCCGCAAACTCGGCGCCATAGATTTTGGAAAGATCATCCTCGGTGACAAGGTGAACCTCGTCATTCACGTTAGGGTACTGGCTGATGCCGCGTTCAAACGATGCCTCTACGATCTCACCGACCAGTTGCACGGTCAGCCAGCGCTCACCCCGATCATGTGCATCCGTAAAAGCCGCGGGGGTCGCACTAGCGCCGACCTCGGAAATGATCGCATAGAGGTCGTGATATCCCTGAGGGATCCGTACGAAACTACCGACTTGGCCCACCCGATAGCTGCGGCCGCCGATGATCGCGATGCCAGAGGCAACGCCTTCGAATTGACGAACGCTGATTGTGGCTCCCGCGACCGAGCCAACGTGACCAAGGAGCGTAGAGACACTCATGCTGCTGGCGGCACGGCGACAGGTGGCAGCATAGTGGGAGGCGTTGAGAAAGCCTGTATCGATTTCGAAGCCGCGAAAAAGCGAGCAAATGGCTCAATGCCACCGAGGGTGAAGTTGCCGTCTGTGTCGAGATAGGTTGAGCGTATCGGTCCCCAGTCCTTGCTCGGCAGATCCGGCGGGGCCTTCCATGGGCCTCGCATCCCATTCACTTTCGCTTGGTCTCGTGCGTAAAGGCTGAAATTCGGCAATCGCCGCGCGAGGTCACATGCCGAGTGCTCTTCGTCGAGATTCTTATATTGAAATGCGAAGACGCTTGCAGCCGGATTGGCCGCCAATGCCTCGTCCAAGCGAGCAGCAATATGCGCATCGGCGAAAGAAAAGCCGATCGAGATTAGAAGCGTGTCGGGCGTCAGCAGAAAAGCGCGAAGCCGATCAAGCAGTGCGGCATACGGGGCCTTCTGCGTCTGGTCGTACTTCAGATGTTCGGGGAACACGAGATGGCTGGCTGAACTTTGGCCGGTTCGAATGACCTCGCCCTTGTCGCTTGCTCTCCAGCCCAAGGACCCATGCAGTTTCCACAACCGGGTCCAGCGCGCCGGCAAGTCGCAGCGTGACACCGAAACAGGATCGAAGAACGGCTCACGGCCACCAGTGAATCCATCGAAATATGGCGCTCGAACGGATTCAAACGCTTCCTCGAACAGGAGGTCGTAGTTCGTCGTAAAGACTTCGATCGGATAATCTCTGCTCGTCCCCGTTATCCAGTTCACCAGATTGGCATAGGCCGATCCGGGCATAGGTAGACGCACATCGACGATTTTACCGATCTCGGCACAGATGGCTTCGCCAAACGTCGCGAATCCGGGCCCATCGAGGTCGTGAACCTTGGCCGTGCCAATGACTTTGCTCAACGACCTAATGCGCGACAAAATCGTTTCGATATCATGCTGCGCGAGCTCAGCCTTGAGGCCGTCAATCTGCGCCTTGTAGGTTGGCTCGAGAATACCGAGCACCTTGTCAGTCAGTCCTGCCACTGCAGGGATGAGCGGGTACGAGCCGTCCGCTTTGGCCATCCCGGCCGAAGCGCCTGCGCCAACGAGCAAGCCGATGCGCTTGCGTCCCTGGGCTATAATCGTGCGGAGCGCGGCCATATATTGGTCGGGGTTGTGCACGCTAACTGACAAATTATTCCCCGATCCATGATGGCGAATCCTTCCGCCCACTGTTCACTATATCCTGATGAGCCGTGGGTCATCCCTTTATAGTTATTTCCACAGTAATTCGTGACAGAGCGGCCATTGTTGTGAAGCAGCCAGCATCGCCATTGTTCGGACAACACGTCGCCGATCTTACTGGTGGCAACTATGGCCGTATGGTGCCAACGGCCCAGTGCTGGGACGACGGGGCTAGCGATCGAGAGAACGTTGGCCGGCGCGTGAGCCCCCGTAGCCAATTTAGAAAAAGTCCGCCGAAAGTCGCATAAAAGGCAGTGTGGAACGGACGTCGAGGCTGGCGAACGAGGCGCAATTCCCATGTTCAATTCGAGCAGATGTGGTCCGCCTCCTTATCCGCAGCCGTCAGGCGATGATTCAGGCGGGAACAACATTCCTTCCAAGCAATGCTCCGTAACACGAACGTCGTTAATCCGAATTGGCACCGGTACGGAAAAGCCCTTCATCCCCCGCATGATCTCGATATGCGGGCCTATGTGCCCGTTTGTGCTGACGCTGCCCAAATTCCCATTACAAGTTCCCGCATCAGCAGTGCTTCAGCCCAACGGTCCGTCGAGTCATTAGCAGCACTCGTTGTGATTGCGTAAGGGCGCGGCCCAAGCTCACAAGTAAAGCTTAATTGGGCATCAAAACCCGCGCGGCGGCGCCAACTTTCGAACCCATAGCGCCACCAGCCAGCGAATAAATTCACCCATATCTGATGATGGGGAAATGAGATCTCGATCTGGACCTGTTCGCGCGATGCAACGCGACCGTGGAATGCCCAGGATGAATCTAAAATTCTTTCGATCAGCCGATGGTTTTCGTCGCTCACTGGCCAAGCAAATTCGCGACCTACAAGAAAATGCGACAAGTCCGCAAGCAGCGGCATGGTTGGCACGGCTTCCAGCAGATCGAGTGTGAAGAAGAGGTCCGTCGTGAGCCGATTCCGGTGCGTCTCAAAATAAACCGGGAGGCCAGCGCCGTCGCCGATCTTCATCCACCGCTCAATAAGTTCGATCCCGTCGGTCAGTCGACGCAGTCTTACGTCGGGTTGAACATTGAAATGTAGAGCACCAAGCTCCCCAGCAAAATCGATTTGCCGCCGCAAATCATCATCGCACGCAGGGAGCCCGCACGCTTCCACAAGAAGGTCGGTTCCGCCGAGGGCCTGTTTGATCGCCTGAGTCTGCTCCTTACTGCTGACGAAAATGCTTACACCATCAAAGGACGCTTCTGCAATCATACGGAGGTTTTCGTCTAAAGTTCGCTCGAACCCATCGGGTTCGCGTCGTTCCATTGCCCAGATGGATTGAAGTACCTTGAGTTGCTGCATCACGCCTTCCTTAGTAAACGACGACGCTTCGGATCGACTTGCCCTCATGCATGAGGTCGAAGCCGTTGTTGATGTCCTCGAGCTTGAGCGTGTGGGTGATCATCGGGTCGATCTGGATCTTGCCGTCCATGTACCAGTCGACGATCTTGGGCACGTCGGTGCGGCCGCGTGCGCCGCCGAAGGCGGTGCCCATCCAACTGCGCCCGGTGACCAGTTGGAACGGCCTGGTCGAGATTTCCTGGCCGGCGCCGGCGACGCCGATGGCGACCGACTTGCCCCAGCCGCGATGCGAGGCCTCCAGCGCCTGGCGCATCACTTTGGTGTTGCCGGTGCAGTCGAATGTGTAGTCGGCGCCGCCGATCTGGTCGGCGCCGGCAAGCTTCAGGCCCTGGATGACGTTGAGGCCGATGCCGCCGAGGCCGAAGACGACAGCCGTTGCGCCTTGCTCGACCTTGGCGGTGTTGATCACCGCACCAATGCCGGTGGTCACGCCGCAGCCGATGTAGCAGATCTTGTCGAAGGGGGCGTCCGGATTGACCTTGGCCACCGCGATCTCCGACAGCACGGTGAAGTTCGAAAAGGTCGAGCAGCCAATAAAGTGAAAGATCTTGTCCTTGCCGATCGAGAAGCGCGAGGTGCCGTCCGGCATCAGGCCCTGGCCCTGCGTGGCGCGGATCGCCGTGCACAGGTTGGTCTTCCTCGACAGGCATGACGGGCACTGCCGGCATTCCGGCGTATAGAGCGGGATGACATGGTCACCCTTCTTGACCGAAGTGACGCCCTTGCCGACATCGACCACCACGCCGGCGCCTTCATGGCCGAGGATGGCTGGAAAAAGGCCTTCGGGATCGGCGCCTGACAGGGTGAATTCATCGGTGTGGCAGATGCCGGTCGCCTTGATCTCGACCAGCACTTCGCCCTCGCGCGGACCGTCGAGTTGCACGGTCATGATCTCAAGGGGGTTTCCGGCCTGAACAGCAACAGCGGCGCGTACGTCCATAAACGAATTCCCCCTGGTATAGTGCTTGCGAGAAAAATTCAGCCGTAGCCGTTGTGCGTTCTGTCCGCCACAATGGGCGGATCGCTGGCATCAGAAGTCTGGCAGAAGGGTGCTACGCTTGCTGCTTCGATGAGATCCGCTTCCAGGAAAACTTTATGTAGTTTCGTTTGATGTAACCGATTGCCTCGATGTCATTCTCTCGCATAGCTGTGAGGAGATCAGTTATCTCTAGCTGTAGCAATCGGACCGCATCTGGCCAGATGTCGCGGGACATTTCATACCAGGCTCGGGCCGCCCTAAAGTAAAGATTGTGCCACACGTCAAGGAAAACTTTATTCAGCAAGAGATCGCTAATCGCGAAATGGAGAATGTGGTTGATTTGCCAATGCTCACCGACATCGAATTTCTCTGCCAAGTTCTCCGACCGGTTAAGCAAAGTCTCTAACACAGCCACATCCGCTCTCGTCGCATCACGTGCTCCAATTCGCCCAAAAAGCTGCGCCATTTCAATCCTAAGGTCAAACACCTCACCCAACTGGACGGGGTCAAAAGGGGTTACGAAAGTACCAATGCCGTTTCTCACCTCCACGAGTCCTTCAATCGACAGGCGCTGGAAAGCTTCACGCACTGGTGTCCGACTAACGTGGAATTCAACGGCGATATCATTCTCGCGAAGCATTGCTCCGGGAGCATACTCAAGAAGGCAAATGCGATCTCTCAACAGATCGTGGATCTCGATTGCACCCACCTTCTTTGATTCCTCTTCTCCGCTCATTCTCAGCAACTCCAATTGTCATTTGCTCCGCCTTTCCGAAGATGTCGGTATCAGATCAACTTGCTTCGGTCATTGCTGTAGGGCGGTCCCCTTCTATGCTAAATCGCCAAGGATTTGATGGCGATTGCCGGATTTGCAAGCGCGTCGGCATCTGGGCGGATACGCCTCCCAATCATCGTCTCGGCGATGCGTATATCCTTACTTATGGCGGCAAGACTGCCAAATCCGCAGGCCGCCACTAACCGTCCGTCTGGGGCCAGGTAAAAGGAGATCTGCCCCTTGTCGCCAAGATCCCTGTTAATAGCGGCATCAGAATTGCTATAAATTCCAGCAATCTGGAGCGTCTCGTCGTACTGGTCTGACCAGAACCACGGGACACTCTCATACGCAGATCCCGACCCCAACATGTTGGCCGCTGCCACCGCGCCTTGTTGCCATGCATTCCGCCACACCTCTAGCCGCACTCGTTCCTCGTAAAGACGATGCAGGAAAGAACAACAGTCGCCGGCCGTAAAAATGTCAGGATCGGAGGTAGCAAGCGTGGCGCTCGCCGCAATCCCTTTTTCGATCGCTAGCCCGGCCGCCTGTGCAAGTTCTACGTTTGGGACGGCACCGACTCCGACCAGAACTAGATCGGCAAGGAAGGTGCGGCCGTCGGCCAATGATACCAGAGATTGTTGTTCCGTGGCCTCGATACCAGCAACCGTAGCATCCAGTTCAATGCGTACGCCGGCGTCCAGGTGCTTTGCTTTAATCCGCTCAGCGATGTTGGCGGGTACTGCTCTCATGAGCAGCCGGGGGCCGGCCTCAAGAACCGTCACAGAGGCGCCCCTGGATACCGCACTTGCAGCAACTTCAAGCCCGATGAAACCGCCACCGATCACTACGACACCACATCCTGGCCTGAGGGTCTGTCGAATAGCTACAGCGTCGGCGTAGGTGCGAAGTGTAGCCATGCGACATTTTGGGTCGACTGGAACACCCAGCATTCGTGGGCGGGCGCCGGTTGCCAAGAGCAAACGCTCGTAAGATAAGAGCTCGCCTCCTTGAAGCGACACTGTATGTGTCGCCCTATCGATCGATAGGACGTTGACCCCTGCAAGGTATTCGATTGCCAATTCTCTCAACCGCTGGGCAGTAATAAGGAACTTCGGTCTGCTATCTTTGCCCTCGGTCAAAAGGCCTTTTGATAGTGGTGGCCGTTCATACGGTAGCGTAGCTTCACTGCCAATCAGAATGACACGTCCGGGCCACCCGCCCTGCCTTAAGGCAACAGCTGCAGCCGTTCCGGCCTCGCCCGCACCGACAATTACCATAGCACGTTCTTGTTTCATGCTGGCAGTCCAACAATGTTGCCCCGCCGGATGGCCAATCGTTGTTCAGCAATCTCCGATCCCACAGCTTGCTCTACATTATTTGTTTCGTCCGACGACTTAACCGAATACCTTATTTCGCTCGCAAAGCGTGCCGTTGCGGCGAGGTATCCATCCGACATCTTACTTCTCCCGATAGGTCCATTCAGATCTTGATGAACACAACATTGGAATCCACCTTGATCTCGTACCGTCGTAGATCGACGCAAGCGGGCAAAGCTCGGGCCTCGCCAGTTCGGTAGTCGAACGTCCCAAAATGCTTGGGACATTCGATGATGTCACCGTCGACTATACCGTCTGCGAGATGAACCTTTTCATGGCTACAATGCCCGTCAATCGCGAAGAAGTGACCCTCTAGCGACCGGATGATCGCAAACGAGCGTTCTCCATGGGAGAACCGTATTGCTTCCTCGGGCGCTAACGCATCCGAGGTGCACACCTCGACCCACTCTCCTATTGTAGTCATGTTCTTTCCTCTCGAATCTAGTTGGCAATACAAACACGGCTACCGATTAGAACCGCCGTGCCAACTAGCTGCACAGCGCTAGTCGGGCATCCAAATTTGGAGAAGTGCGAGCTGGCAGAACCTATACCTTGGACCCGCCACGGCTGAAGTTCTTGGCTTTCGTTCGTTTGTACATCGCCTCGTCGGCCTCCTGCGAGCCATCATGCGCCGTACCGAACCACTCATCGAAGGGAATTAACGTGTCGCCGTAGTTCACCTCAAAATACCTGTGATGCAGGTAGTGGTAGTACCCATCGGCATCGAGATGCTTACCGCCTTCGGAAACGATCTTGTCGAAGCCCAGATGGCCCAACGCCGGGATTAGCGCCTGGATCATGAGGCAGAACATCACGTTCATCGGATGAGAGGGCACGAGGAAAAAGAACAGCACCCCCGAGAAATACAGGATGTGCTCAAACGTATGCATCGACAAGCCCGACCATGGCCCTGGATTAACGTTATTGTGATGCACCTTGTGGATGATGTGGTAGAGAGGTCCAATGTGGATCAAACGGTGGACCATGTAAAACTGCAGCTTCAACCAGGCCGGAGTTATAAAGAGTAGACCGACAAAATAGATTGAGTGCTGCGTTATATCCACTTGCATGGTGTAACCATTCGAATACATCCACCACGCGAGCACCTCGTACGCCGCCCAGACAGGCACACCACTACACATGGTCCAAAAGACATTTTCGGCGGTCTGGCTCCGGAACAGAAATACGGAGTTGTCGGTGTCGGGCCACTTCGAATTGTATTTGAAGTTTGTCTCCTGGCGACGCTGAATGTAGAGCAGCATGTGCAGTCCACCGTATACAAGAAAGGCCAGCGCGGCGTTGCGCAGGAGAATGGCCGCCACCCAGCCGATGCTGAGCTCTCTCATCGTATCCGTTGTGGGCGTTAGATAAACCCACGCGACAACGGAGATGCCGATCAGGAGCGCGTTCCAGGGCCACAGATATCCAGGAAACCCGAACATCCATACGAGAAACTTTCTCGGTTGGGCCGGCCATACTAACAAGGGCTCGCGCGCGGGTCGCTTATGAGGTGACCACTGCCCACGCTTGTCACGACTTCCATACAGCTTGTCGTCCATCCGGTTCTCCGTTGGCGAAACTCTGCGCCACTTAATTCGAAGATAATGATGTATATAGCAGTAGAACACGTTCTACGCGATGTCAAGGGATTTTGCCATATCGACAGGTTTTCCGCGTAGTTTGCCGACGTCCTAGCCGTAAGCTGTGTATAGCTGGAGCGTGAGGCCTGGTGCTGAGGGCAGGGGTTCCCATTGGCGCTGCGCAGCCCGCAAATCCCTGAGCGCAGGATGGCGCGTGTAGTCCTAACGGTAGCGTATTGGGCCGCGGTACCGGACAAACCAATTGGACTGGTGGCTGCAAGGCGGTGACGCCGGCGCAACTTGAGTATCCGCGAACCGGGAAGGAGGGGATCCGGAATCCTCGTCCCGAGCGATATGACTATCAGCTTAAATGTGCGGTTCTCAAATCTCTGGTAGGTTGCCTGAGCCAGCCCAATCTACTAAAATCTTCGTCGGGGCTTTCGTTGGACAATTACCTCAGCTTCGCCAGACCTGCTTCGTTCGGCAGGAATGCACTGCAGAGACCGCGGGAGACCGGCTCCATTGTTGTGTCTCCGCTGTCGATCACTCTTGACTAGCTCAACAAGTTCAGCCTTCGGAAGACGATATCGAGAGCCTCTAACCAAGGCAAAGGGGCCTGCCTGGCGGCAAGATGGTCCAACCCTAACTTGGTAAAAGTGCCTTCCGTTGCGATCCCGTCAGATACGATGTCAAGTGGCACCTCCGCACGTGCTAGCGCGTATCCAGTCGCTCCCGCGATATTTCCCGCAACAACTAGCCTCGCTTGAGCAGACGTGAGCCCACGCTCCAAGAACCAAGATTCGAGCGTTGCTATGAAGCTATAGATCCACCCGGCGAGGCAGGCCCCCACCATGGCAAGTTCAAATTGATCTTCGGTTTCGAAGGTCACAATCCTACCGGCCGTGCCCAGTACCACTGCCACGTCGTCCGAGGCGGGATATATGGGTACGAGGCCTCTATCAATCGTATCAATGTAACTCGATGGCATGATGCGGACCACCGATATGTCTTTGCCTATCGCCGCCTGCAGTTCAGCAATTGTGGCGCCTGCGACAGCTGAAATTAATACCTGCTCTGGACGCATAGCCAGATTGGGCAACGCATTGGCAAGCTGTTCGGGCCGCACCGCCAAAAGGATCCAGTCGGCCTCGGCGAGCATGCTCGCATCATCCGCGGCTACCGTGCAGTCGTGGGTAGTGGCAAGCCGCTCTGCCTTTACTCGACTATAGGGCGAGAGAAGAATTCGACCGCCAAACCCACCCCTTCGCAGGGCGGCGATTAAGTAGGCGGAGAAGTCGCCGGTTCCAATAAACCCAATTGTCGGCGTGTTCATATGGTGACTCCAATATCGAATGCCGCCCGAGCTTTCAAAATTCCGACCGGTTTGCGCTAGCTGCCTCCATGGCGTCGAGCCTGGATAACACCATCGCCAGATGCGATTTATGAACCGTCGCAACCAGACGTACATCCCGAAGCTCCAGGCTTCTTCGTATCACGCGCAGCTCATCGATAAGGTCTTCTACCTGCTGCCGAAAATCCATTTTCTCAAGAAGCAGGAACCAAAATCTAGCTGACTGGAAGAAAAGGATATCGTTGAAGTCCCTCAGAGGGCCATTGCTACTCAAACCATGCAGAACTTTATGCAGTCGGATAATGATTTCGGCAAATTGCCTTTTATCCTTTACATCTAACAGTTGTCGACAGGTTTGCTCCAGGTCTTGGATTTCGCAAAGGATATCGTCAGTCACGGGAAGAGGTGACGACTCGGCCATAGCGTCCATCAATCGCATCCGAACGATGTAGATATCGCGCATAGTGCTCAGATCGATCGATGTGACTTCAGTTCCGTTGCCGTGCTGGCTTACGATCAGACCGTCGTACTCCAGGCGTTGCAAGACTGTGCGAAGGGGAGTCCGACTGACACCAAATTCCGATGCGAGTTCCCTCTCGTTGAGCCGGCTACCTGGCTGATAGTCGAGCAGGCATATTCGGCGCCGTAACTCGAGGTATATTTCCTGTTTGCTCATTTTTCCGGCGGGTTGCCTCTCGCCGTCCATAACCCCGTCTTTGTCTTCAGGAGCAGTCAAGGTGGTTTCGTTCGTAGGTACCAGGGAGCCGTGGCGTGTCATCGCTAGCTTTCTCTAAGCTGCAGCAGGGTATGAACGGCATCGAGTCACGTTCCAACGCGCAAAGTCGAGTTCATTTGGCGTAAGTACGCGATTACGCTCTGCGCGGTAATACGCCCGGTGGCCGGGTTCTCGTCGCTTGGTCGATTTTGTATCGACATCGAAAAGTTCGAACTGTCGGATTCCACATCTACATTGTGGGTGTTGAACATTAGACTTGGATCTGCCCAAATCTCCATCTGCGTGCGGTCCGGTCCGAGCCCCGCCAGGCTCAGAGCCGCAGCGACATTCACGTTGGCTGGGAATTCCTTCGCCACGTCGCTTACGGTGCCTCTTAAAACGCAAACGGCTTCCTCAAGACTTTCCAAGTTCAACCCGTTGCGAACGACATAAGGTGCGGTTGCAAGGCTCCTTGGTGGTTTGCAGGTGCGGATCTTCACCTTGCGGATCTCACCAACTGCCGCGGCTTTGATGGCGTCGAGCCCAAGCATCGCCCCGGATGGGACCACAATCCGCCCTCCCATGCGACGCGCCAACTCCACTAAATCTTCTCGACCGAGTAGCTGGCTCGCAGACATAGCTATGAGGGCCTTGCCGGCGCTCAGGACAGGCAGCGCGATAGCGTCGAACATCTGTGGCGGGAGACCCTCCAAAACTGTATCACACTCTCTAGCCAAATCTTCAAACGAGAGGCAGGGAACACGACTGTTTAAAGTGGCATTGAACTCTGCGGCCCGATTTTGGCTCCGGGCCGAGATGGCCACCAGTTCGCACCCAACTATTTCCCCCCGATCCAATGCGTGTGCCACGGACGAGCCTATGGCGCCAATCCCAGCTATTCCAATTCTGATAGGAGCCCCGACCATCAATCTGCCGCTTTGACTGCGCTCAAAAATTGTTGCGTTCGCTTGCTTTTGGGATTGGAAAACAGTTCAGCAGGGCTGCCTTGTTCTTCGATCTTTCCACCATAGAAAAAGCAGACGCGATCGGAAATATCACGAGCAAAACCCATTTGATGGGTCACCATAAGCATCGTCAGCCTGTGCTTGAACACCAAATCCTTAATCACATTCGTGACTTCGCCGATTACCTCGGGATCAAGGGCAGAGGTAACTTCGTCAAACAACATAACCTTGGGCCGCATCGCCAGCGCGCGGGCAATCGCTACACGCTGTTGTTGGCCGCCCGAAAGCCGGGAAGGATGTTGGTCCTTCTTGTCGATCATGCCAACCATCAGGAGAAGCTCTTCGGCACGTTCTCGAGCCTCGCGGCGCGAGAGACCCAAGACTAAGACCGGCCCCTCCATACAGTTCTGTAGCGCCGTCATGTGGGGAAACAAGTTGAAATGCTGGAAGCACATTCCTATCGAGGAGCGGGCTTTTCGTAGGTACTTTGCATCTGCCCGCACCAGCACGCCGTTTGTTGGCATGTGGGTGAGGGGTTTGCCATCCACATAGATGACGCCGCCGTTGATGGTCTCAAGGGTCATCAGCATGCGCAGCACCGTCGTTTTGCCGGATCCCGATGGGCCAATAATGCTCACCATCTCACTTGGTGCGATGTCCAAGTTCAGGTTGTCCAGAACGATAAGGTCGCCATAGCTTTTACGGACCTTCATGAACCGTACCATTGGTATGTCTGGGCCGACGAGCTCGAGGGGATATGACGAGAGATCTTCCATCATTGCATTCCTAACTTACGGCGAACGGTCGCTTCAAACCAACGAATGGCGCGCGCGGCGGTCAGTGAGATAACTAAGAAAATAACGCCCACCATCGTGTAAGGCTCAAGGTAGCGATAGTTTTGTCCGCCTACAGCGTTTGCTGCCTGCATCAATTCGGCAACACCAATTACAGACAGAATTGGGGTATCCTTAAAGATGCTGACTAGGTAGTTTCCCATTCCAGCAATTGATGGTGGGAGAGCCTGCGGCAAAACAATACGCCGATAGGTCTGCATTGTCGTTAGATTGATAGCGGTGCATGCTTCCCATTGCCCCTTCGGGACGGACTCAATGCCACCCCGATAAACTTCAGAGAGATAGGCAGCATAGTGCAGGCCGATAGCGATCATGCCTGCCACCCAAGGGCTCAGGTAGAGCCCGTATTCGGGCCCAACATAATACACAAAGAAAATTTGCAATACGAGGGGAGTTGAGCGGATGAACTCGACAATTTCCCGAGTAATATACGTCAGAATACGCAACGGTGTCCGCTGAGCAAGTGCGAACAATAGACCAATGACAGCGGCAATGGCGTATCCCATGCCAGCAGCCAAAAGGGTATTGCCCGTAGCCCAAAGCATCTTGGGCAGGATTTCGGCTGTGAATGCGAAGTCCCACTGCATCGCTTAAGCCCTTCCTATCCGCCGAGCCATGATGCGCTCGGTCCAGCGCATGCAAGGCGTGATGAGAAAGCGAGAGAAGACGTAGTAGATGACCAGGGCTGTCCCAAAAGTCCACGTAGAGAGATAGGTTGTATTGTTCAGCTGGCGCGCTTCAAACATAAGATCTGGAACTGCTATCAGCGCCACCAGCGCGGTGCTTTTGAGCAGCTCGATCACCAGGTTTCCCCAAGCCGGCAGCATGGTGACAAAGGCCTGAGGGATGATAATCCGTCGCATGCGTTGGGCTGCCGACATCGACAATGCGTAAGATGCCTCCCACTGGCCGCGGGGAACTGACTGTATGGCGCCCCGAACCAGCTCAGCGCCGTAGGCGCCAAGGTTCAGGCCAACTGCAAGAAATCCGGTAAGAAAATTGTCCAACGTGATGCCAAACAGGGGCAACACGTAGAACAACCAAAAAAGCTGGACCAACAGTGAGGTGCCGCGAAAAAACTCGACGTAGCCTACTGCGGCTCTCCTTAGCGCCGGGTTTGACGATAGCAGCATCAGGCCGAAGAGGTTGGCCACCACCACGGCCAGACCCAAGGAGCAAACGAATTGGATGGCGGTTACGAGCGCACCGTCTACAAACCGGCTACCATAATCCGCAAGGAAGGAGGCGTATGTCATAGGAGCTCGCTTCGGCAATGCTGACGAGCTGCCTCATGCGGCTCGTCAGCCAACTCATTGTTACCGATTGGCGCAGACCCATTCGGTTTTTGCATCGCCCGGAAGCTGAGCTTTCGTGTATTGAAACTTCCCGACTGCCTCCAGCATTTCCGGCGAACCGAGGTACTTTGCCTGGGCCTCGTTATACGCCTTCAGAAAGTCCTTGTCCTCTGGCTTGAATGCAATCGCTACCCAATTACTCGTCCAATCAGGTAGAGCGGCCGGGTCAGTCACTTCGATGTCGTCAGGTGCGCTAGCGGCCAGATTTTTGGCATCGAAATAGTTACTGGCCCCGGCGTCCGCGCGCCCCGCGCGAACGGCAGCCAGCAGTTCAGTAGGGCCTGGCACCTGCATAATCTTGCTTTCAGGGACTCCTTCCTTAAGTGCCTCGTCAACATTGACGTAGCCGGAGACAGTCACCATCGTTGCGTCCTTCGCCTTGATGTCCTTATAGTTCTGAATCCCCTTCGGGTTGCCTTTTTTGACAATAAACGCGTTGCCGAATTTCCCCATTGGTTCGGCAAAAGCGACGTTCTTGCAACGCTTGCCGGTGATGTACATTCCGCCGGTGATAATGTCGAAGCGCCCCGCCTGGAGCCCCGGTATCAAGCCACCCCAATCGGTCACGACTGGCTCGATGTTATTGTACCCCATAGACTTTAGGACGCCGACCGCCAGTGCGTTCGCGAATCCCAGCGGTTCGTTTTTATCCCCCGGATAAGCCCATGGGATTTCATGAGCGAAGCCAATGCGTATTGGTTTTCCCGCTTTAGCGCTGTCCGTCAGCCCGTCAGCGTGAGCGACGCCGATAAATAGAGCAGCAGTCGCGGCGATTGCAGCCAAGATAGCTTTCATTTTCATCCGTTCCCTCTGTTTTTGGGTTTATGCAAAATTGCCTGAGAGGTATACCACTGCACCAGAGAAGTGGCAAGAGGGCGTTGCTGCCCGTCGAAATTTTCGCGCAATTTGAGCCAATTCGGCCGGCTCTGGCAAAATTGCCCTTGTCATTTTTCACGAGTGGCGGTACGAGAGGTATACCTATTTCCGTTGTTGAAAACTGGATACAGCACCCGAGGGGCGACATGACCTACCTTTTACCCTTTCCAAAAGATGAGCTTGATCGTCGCATATCGAACGCGCGTAAGGCGCTCACAGAAAACAACCTTGATGGCATCTTGATTGCCGTTCCTGAGAACATTTATTATCTCACCGGGCTTGATCACTGGGGATTCTTCGCTGCGCATGTGCTCGTTCTGAATCAAAGCGGAGAAATGGGCCTCTGCTGCCGCGCGATGGAGCAGATAACGGTAGAGAACCAGGTCCGAAACGCGCGGTTCTACGGGCACAAGGATCACGAAGAGCTTTCAGACTACGTCCACCAGGCCATGAAAGACCTGGGTCTGTCGGGTGGCCGCGTCGGGATCGAAAAGCGTAGCCTTTTCCTTACAGCGCGACACGCTGAGCGCATTCAAGACGAGCGTTCCGGCGTAAGTTGGGTGGACGCTTCCGGGATTCTTGACGACCTACGTCTTGTGAAGTCCCCGCTCGAAATGGAATACACTCGCAAGGCGGCGCATGCAGTTGACCTAGGCACGCTGGCCGCGGTTGACGCGGTGCGCGACGGCGCAACCGATTACGAAGTTTCCGCGGCTTACCACAGCAAGATGATATTGGAGGGAAGCGAGTATCCCGGTTTCGGCCCGTTCATTCGTCCGACTAGTCGTCTAGGTGAAGAGCATACCACCTGGCGTGGCGAGGTGTTCCGAAACGGCGATGCAGTTTTCCTTGAAACCTGCGCTTCATATCGCAAGTACCAATCTCCGATGGGCCGGCTTGTCTACGTCGGTAGCGCGCGGAAGGGTGTCGAGGAGTCTGCCGAGCTTGCAATTCGCGGCATGAAGGCAATTTGCGAAGCCCTTCGTCCGGGCGCAGATGCGGGTGACGCCTATGAGGCTTGGCACGAAGTGGCAGCGAGCGCGGGCCTCGTCGACTATCACCGTCATCACTGCGGCTACCTCGTTGGGATTGGCTTTCCTCCGAGCTGGACAGGCGGATCCATGGTCACCAGCCTTTTCCCCAAGTCGACCCGTAAGATAGAAGTCGGCATGGTCGTCCATGCACATTCTTGGTTCACCAACACGAAAGTCGCGGACTATTTCGTCTCCAACACCGTGATGGTGACCGAGAACGGTGGGGAGATCCTCACAAACAAAACACCCGAAACTCTGATCGTTCGCTGATTACCATGGGCCGTCGCTGGCGACCTGGTTGGGCAGAACGCTCTTCGCGATCGTTGTTCGAGGATTCTCATGCAGAAACTCACAAAAGCTACGCTAACCGGCATATGCACCCAGATGGCATCGCATCATTGGTCAGACAACGAAATAAACGAATTAGTCGATCCCCAACTGGGGATCATCACCGGATTCCAGGATCTCCTGAAGGAGCTTGAGCAGCTGAGGAAAATCGACCTCGGGACCACGCCACCGGCTATGAGCGTCCAAGGTGCAGACAGCCATGAGTAACAATATCGCATTTCAAAGCGTCAAGAGCCTGAGGTCGATGCTTCAGCGCGGTGAGGTAACCCCAGTCGAGCTTGTGGATACATTCGCCGAGAGGATCGAACGACACAATCCACAATCAAAGGCGTTCATCACGACGACTATTGATACTGCGCGAGAAAAGGCGTCGCTGCTCACGCGTGGTGATTTGACCGGCTCCTCGTTCGCCGGAATTCCCTATGCCTCCAAGGATTTGTTCGACGTGCAGGGTGTTCGAACGTCCGCCGGGTCGCGGGTCTTCCACGACAGGATTGCCACAAAGGATGCGTTTGCAATCGCCAAGCTGCGGGCAGCCCAGGCGCTTAGTCTTGGCAAAACGAACCTGCATGAATTCGCATACGGCGCAACGGGCGAAAACGAGCTTTATGGGACAGCCGTCAACGCTTACGATCCGACGCGTCTCGCGGGTGGCTCGTCGAGCGGCTCCGCGGCCGCGGTGGCATTTGGTCTGGTGCCGGCGGCACTTGGAACGGACACCGGTGGCTCCGTCCGAGCGCCCGCTGCGTTGAACGGGCTTGTCGGCTTTAAGCCCACGATCGGACGTGTCCCCACTTCGGGAGTGGTGCCGTATTGCTGGACGCTGGATCACGTCGGGTTGATGACGCGCACGATCGCCGACTGCGCCGATCTGCTGAGCATCGTGGCGGGCTACGATCCCAGCGATCCCGCTTCAGTCAATCGGCCCGTTGAAAATTACTCTGAAGCGCTCGATCAGGACATCTCAGGACTGCGCGTCGGTATTCCGAGCAACTTCTACTACGAGCGTGCGGACGACGAAATCCTCGAGGCCATTGAACGGGTGAAAGAGTATCTCGTCGCAAACGGCGCAAAGCTTGTGCCGGTGACATTTCCGGATATGGAACATAGCCGCACAGTCTCCCTCACCGTGCAGATGCCTGAAGCGCTCAGTGCGCATTCGGCTTATTTGCAGGAGCGCGGCGACCTTTATTCCGCGGATTTCCGTGCTGGTTTGGCGTTGGGGCAGTGCATTCTGGCGGAGCACTATGTCAAAGCGAAGCGGTTCATCGAGACCTACCGACAGCAGACGAATAGGCTTTTTGACCAAGTCGATCTGATCCTCACCCCCGCGACGCCCGAAATCGCCCAGAAAGTGGGCACCGTCAAGGTGACACGAAACGGGGTCAACGAAGCGATCGGAAACGCGATCACCCGGTTTACGACATTCTTCAATATGACCGGTCACCCGGCGCTGACAATGCCATGCGCGATGCATACGCAGGGTCTCCCGATCGCACTGCAATTGGTAGGCCGGTATTTCGACGAGATGACTGTCTTGCGTGCCGCACACGCGATTGAGCGAAGCGACCAGTTCTCAATCCCGCTACCGAAAGTAGACGGCTGAGATGGCACATACGTCCCGGAGATATGCCTTCTCACGACGTTTTGCCGAACCTGGAAAGGCTGCGCGGATGCGTATCGCATCGCGTGTGTTTGGACCCCGCTTTGACCAAACGACGGTTATTGGCATCGCTCCTGCAAGCGAGCAAAGCGTCCACGGCTCGGCCGCGCTCCTAGAGGGAGAAATATGGTGTTTGCGCTTCTAAAGTACGGCTTTTCAAGACGTTATCCCGAACGCGATGAGATACCGCGCACTCCGGATCTACAATCCCACTACGACGTCGTCATCATCGGCGGCGGTGGTCACGGAGCCTCATTGGCTTACCACCTGGCGAAGCACCACGGGATCACCAACGTTGCAATTCTGGAGAAGGGCTATCTTGGAGGCGGGAACACCGCGCGCAACACCACGGTGATCCGCTCGAACTACACGGATCAACGATCGATACGGTTCTATGCGAAGGCCCTGAGACTTTATGAATCCTTGGCCAATGAGCTCGATTACAACATGATGTATTCCCGCCGGGGACAGCTGACGTTGTCGCACTCGGACGGCGTTTCGCGATCTCTTCGCCTGCGCGCCGACGCCGGCGTCTTTTGTGGTGAGGCTAACGAGATTGTTGATCGCCAGCAAATCAGAAGCTTGGTGCCTTCGCTCAATCTCGATATCAAGGGCATGCCGATCCTTTGCGGTCTTTGGCACCCAAGCGCAGCCATCGCGCGTCACGACGCAGTCGTATGGGGATATGCTATCCGCGCGTGTGAGCGTGGGGTCGAGCTTCATCAAAGGACGGAAGTCCTGGGGATGGAAGTCGCCGGGAATAGGGTCACACGCCTCCGCACAAATCGCGGCCATGTTTCAGCCGGGACCGTGGTGCAGTGCGTCGCCGGTTACTCCTCAGTCGTAGCAAAGATGGCCGGTTTGAAGCTGCCGATCCGCAGCTATCCACTTCAGGCAATGGTGACGCATCCTGTCAAACCCTTCTTGGATCCGATGGTGTCGTCAACCGCTCTGCATTGCTACGTTTCGCAATCGGCCAGAGGCGAACTCGTCATCGGAGGCGGCTCGGACCCATACGAGCTCTACAACACTCGCTCGACCCTGGAGCTCAAGGAAGGTCTTGCTGCCTCGGCGTTTGAGATGTTCCCGTTCATTGGAGAACTCAAGATTTTGCGCCAGTGGGCCGGGATCACCGATATGACGCCGGACTACAGCCCGATCATGGGTCAGGGTCCGCTCTCGAACTATTGGCTGGACGCAGGTTGGGGCACCTGGGGCTTCAAGGCGACTCCGGCCAGCGGATTCTTCTTGGCGAAGGCCATTTCGGAAAACCGCATTCCTGACGAGATCAGGCCATTTCAGTTAAGCCGGTTCCACAGTTTCGATCTGGTGAATGAGATGGGCGCTACCGCTGCAAGCCACTGAGGAACTAAACGTGAAGTTGATGACTTGCCCTCTGAACGGGCCACGCAACATAACCGAGTTCCAGTGCCATGGAGATGTGCATCGGCAACCTGAGCCATCCGGCGCGAGCGACCACGAGTGGGCGGAGTACGTCTGGATGTCTAACAATACGGCGGGCGTCGTGCGTGAGTGGTGGTGTCACACACCGACAAACTTCTGGTTCCTTGCGGAACGGAACACAGTGACCGATGAGATTCTGGCCACATTTCCTGTACCGGCAGATGGACCTCTGGGAGAAGCGTCATGAAAAGCGCGACGCCACGCAAGGGCCTGCTTATCGACGCGTCGAGAAAGCTTAAGTTCACGTTCGACGGGCGGGAGTATGAAGGCCTATCCGGGGATACGATCGCCTCAGCGCTTGCGGCTAACGGCGAATGGATATTGTCGCGGTCATTCAAATATCACCGACCGCGCGGTATCCTGACCATGGCCGCTCAAGACGCGAACACACTTGTCCAACTCGGGAACGAGGTAAGCGTCTTTGCCGATCGTCATCCTATATCAGACGGTCTGACCGTACGTGCCCAAAATGTTGGCAAGTCGGCACGCAGGGACAGCGGGTTCGTCATGAACAGGCTTTCCCGCTTCATGCCGGTCGGCTTTTACTATCGGACCTTCTACAAACCCAAAGGAATTTGGGAAAAAGTGTGGGAGCCCATCATTAGGGCCAAAGCGGGGCTGGGTAAGCTCGACGTCACAAAACCCACCGAAGGGTATTACGACAAGGCCTATGGCTGGTACGATGTGGTCGTCGTCGGTGCGGGGCCTGCTGGTATGGCGGCGGCGATTGCTGCGGCTGATACCGGCGCGTCAGTCTTGCTGTTGGACGAGAATCCACGGATAGGCGGGGCGCTGAACTATGCGCGACTGGCAAGCGAAAGGGACCTAGTCGGCGAGGCGAAGGGTCACGACAACATCGAGATCTGGACCGACGCGATCTGCAATGCGTGGTATGCTGATAACTGGCTGCCGGTACTTCGCGGTAACCGATTACACAAGCTGCGGGCTAAACAGGTCATTTTCGCGACCGGGCTCATAGAGCAGCCGTCACAGTTTCGAAACAATGATTTGCCCGGCATCATGCAGGGCTCGGCGGCTCAACGGCTCATTCGACTGTTCGGTGTGAAGCCTGGTAATCGTGCAGTCATACTCGCTGCCAACGATGACGGATATGGCGTGGCGCTTGACCTTCTTGAGGCCGGCGTCGACCTGGCGGCCATTTGCGATCTCCGAAAGGCCGGCCACCACGGACCATTGCGTTCGGAGCTAACGCAACGAAAGGTCTCGATTCTGGATGGATGGTGCCTCTATGAGGCACGACCGGAAAAGGGGGATTTGCACGTCCGTGGGGTAGAGCTTGCCGAAATTGATGCGGAGGGCACTGCAGGCAAGGGGCGCCGAAAGGTCGATTGTGACCTAGTCTGCATGTCCGTCGGCTATGTTCCCGCCTATCAGCTACCACTGCAGGCGGGTGGCAAGCTCGCTTACGATGATGCGGCCGCGCAGTTCACTATCGATGGGCAGGACAAAGGCGTTCTGCTTGCCGGATCGGTCGACGGATTTTTCGACCTGGACGATTGCATAGCTCATGGCGCGGCACAGGGCTTAGCGGCCGCGATCAATTGCGGCTATCAGAGCAAACGTCGGCCCGCGCTTCCAACTCGGGATCGAGGTTCCCCAAATCATCCTTGCCCGATCTTCCCGCATCCGAAGGGAATGGACTTTGTCGACTTTGACGAAGACCTTCAGGTCAAGGACATCAAGAACGCCATTGCGGACGGGTATCGCGAGCTCGAACTCGTAAAGCGGTTTTCGACCGTCGGCATGGGGCCAAGTCAAGGCCGGCATGCTGCTCTGGCGACTGCAATGCTCGTATCGAAATACACAAATCGGACAATAAATGAGGTGGGCGTCACCACCGCCCGGCCGCCTGTCACAACGGAAAAAATCGCGACTTTGGCGGGTCGAAAGTTCACGCCATTTCGCCAAACACCGATGCATGAACAGCATACCGCTCAAGGAGCAGTATGGCTGCTTGCGGGAAATTGGCTGCGGCCCGCCTACTATGGTCATGAACGCGATGGCAAGAGGCTCATTGCCGAAGAGGTTGTGAACGCAAGAAACAACGTAGGCATGATCGATGTTTCGACTTTGGGCGGGTTAGATGTGCGCGGCCCCGATGCGGCCGAATTTCTAAATCGGATGTACACGTTTGCCTATGTAAAGCTGCCCATTGGCAAGACCCGCTACCTGCTTATGACCAATGAGGCAGGCACGGTCATTGATGACGGTGTCGCGTGTCGGCGCGGCGAAAACTATTTCTACGTCACGGCGACCACGACGGGCGTGGACCGAATATACCGCAACATGCTGTGGTGGAACGCCCAATGGCGCCTCGACGTGGATATCGCGAATGTTACGGCCGCTTACGCGGGGGTTAACCTGGCAGGGCCTAATGCCCGCAAGGTACTTGCAAAACTTAGCGATGACATTGCCTTGTCGCCGCAAGACTTTCCATACTTGGCTTACCGTGAAGGGACGGTAGCGGGCATCCCTGCTCGGGTATTTCGAGTGGGTTTCATCGGCGAGCTTGGCTACGAAATACATGTGCCCTCACGCTTCGCTTCAGAACTCTGGCGGGCCGTCGGGGATGCGGGGCGTGCTGCCGGTATTCGCCCATTTGGCCTGGAAGCCCAAAGGCTCATGCGGCTTGAAAAGGGGCATGTGATTATCGGTCAAGACACTGACGGCATGACCACGCCTGAGGAGCTTGATATGAGCTGGGCAGTCGCTAACTCGAAGCCCTTTTTCATTGGCAAGCGCAGTTTGGAAATCCGGAACAAGACGTTGTCGAGCCGAAAGCTGGTCGGGTTTGTGCTCGACCGGATGCCGACGGCTGGGCTCCAGGAGTCTAATCTGGTTGTGAAGAATGGATCCATCGCAGGGTTCATCACCTCAATCGCTTTTTCCCCGACTTTGGGACGAGTCATCGGTCTGGCCTATGCGGACCGCTCAGACGCCGATCTTGGAAGCCGAATTGTGCTGCGCGCAAGTGACGGGAGCGAGCACCATGCGCAAGTCGCCTCCCCTCATTTTTACGATCCCGAAAACCTGCGGCAGGAGATGTAAGGTGGGCGCTATAGCTAGAAGTCCGTTCGCTCATCGGTTGACCGGCGCGAGCCAGACTGCGCCGAACGGGAATGTTGTAATCCATGACCTGTCGACGCTGCCGCGGATCGGCTTCAAAGGTAACGGGACGGCGGCATGGCTGAGTTCGAAAGTCAGCGCTATCCCGCACGTTCCCAACAAAGCTATCAGCCTGTCCGATGGCTCTCTCATCGCGCGGCTCGGTAAGGAGGAGTACCTAGTCCTGCCCGATCGAGACGCGGTTGGTAGTGTGTGCAGCGACCTGGAGGCAAGCTGGAATGCCGACGACGCCAGCGGTGAGCGCCGAATAGGGTACCCGCTTCCCCGCGCCGACAGCCATAGTTGGCTCTGTCTAGAGGGCAGTTCGATTGCGCAAATGATGGCGAAGATTTGCGGTGTGGATTTGCGCGGCGATCGTTTCCTCCAAGGCGAGGTCGTACAGACGATCGTAGCGCGGATCAGCGCGGTTTTAATCCGCGAAATTACGGCCGGGTCCTACGGCTTGCATATGCTGACTGATTTCGCCTCAGCCGACTATCTATGGGATGTCCTCCAGGATGCTTCCACTGAATTTGGTGGCGGCTTTGCCGGAAATGGGAGGATCTAAAATAGCCACCTATCACTTCAATTCAGACAATGGCGCGCCGGTCTGCGAACAGGTGATGAACGCGCTCGTGAACTGCAACCGAGGCGTCGAGGTGGCCTACGGAGCAGATCAATTCACCGCAACCTTGGCCCAGGCCTATTCGAACTTTTTTGAGCGTGAAACCTTTATTTTTCCGGTGCCTACAGGCACCGCAGGCAACGGTCTCGCGCTCGGCGCCATCACGCCGCCGTATGGCACGATCTTTTGTCACGGGGGTGCCCATATCGTGACGACCGAAGCTGGCGCTCCGGAGTTCTATAGCGGGGGTAGCCGCATGACTTTGCTGAAGGGTGAGCACCATAAGATATCGCCTGCCATGCTCGAGGACAGCCTGCAAAGTCACGGTATCGGCAACGTGCATCATATGGCGGTCAGCGCACTCAGCCTTACCCAAGCCACGGAAGCCGGAGTCGTTTATGAACTGGACGAAATACGAGCGCTGAGTGCGATAGCGCATGAAGCAGGCATGAAAGTCCACCTTGATGGGGCACGCTTGGCGAACGCCATGGTTCATTTGGGCGTAACGCCAGCCGAAATGACCTGGAAGGCCGGGGTGGACATTCTTACCTTTGGCACGATCAAGAATGGAACCATGAATGCCGAAGCAGTGATTACCTTCGATCCTGCAATTGCCAAGGTACTGAGCGTTTTGCACAAACGCGCCGGGCACCTATGCTCAAAGATGCGCTACATGTCCGTGCAGCTCTTGAGCTACCTGGAGGATGATCTATGGCTGCGAAATGCTCTTCAGGCGAACTGGAACGCCGAACAAATAGCTGGTGCCTTAAGGCAGTGCGCAGGTGTTGAGCTGGTTCAGCCAGTGCATATCAATGAAGTGTTCGCCATTCTGCCGCCGAGCCTTCTGCAAGCACTCCGGGACAAGGATATCCATCTAAGGCCGTGGAACTTTCAGGCCAAAGGTCAAGGCGTCCGCATTGTCATGTCCTACTGCGACAGCACAGAGCAAATTCAGCGGTTTGAACAGGCCTGCCGCGAGCACGGACCTTCCCAAGCTTAGAGCCCACCCGGGGTTCACCCTCTGATTGCGCGATGTGATCAACGAGCGGCAACGAGATTTTAGTAGCTCCCAGTTGGAAAGCAGCGCGATGCTCGAATATGGAATGATCGTTGATGCCGCCCGGGTTCTCGAAGGTGTAACACGGGTTACGCCCTTGCTCGAATCCGAACTTCTCAACCGCCGTCTTGGTTTCCGCTTCCTCGTGAAAGCCGAGTGCTTGCAGCGCACCGGATCGTTTAAGATTCGTGGAGCTTACGTCAAGATCGCGTCGCTGAGCAAAAAGGAGCGCGCGGCGGGTGTCGTGGCCTTTTCATCCGGCAACCACGCTCAAGGGGTGGCCGCCGCGGCGGCGGAAATGAATGTCCCATCCACCATAGTCATGCCGCAGGATGCGCCGGCCGTGAAACTGCGCAACACCGCCCAGTACGGGGCCAAGGTGATTACATACGATCGGGTCACGGGCGACAGGGCCAAGATCGCACGAGATGTGGCCGAGCAAACGGGCGCGACTTTGATTGCCCCCTACGATGACTATGTCTTGATGGCGGGGCAGGGAACCGTTGCACTGGAAATCGTCGATCAGCTGGCCAAACTGAAAACGTCCGCGGACGCTCTGGTGTGCCCCGTTGGTGGTGGCGGGCTGATCGCTGGCATCGCCACCGCCATGGCAGAGTTGTCCCCGGCGACCACTATCTGCGCGGCTGAGCCGGAACATTTCGACGATACCAGGCGATCGTTGATAGCAGGCGAGCGCGTTGGAAATGGACCCGGGTACAGCTCGATCTGCGACTCGATCGTAACGCAAATTCCAGGTGAGAAGACCTTTTCGATCAATCAGAAACTTATCTCCCACGGCTACGAAGCGTCGGAAGCTGACGTCATTTTCGCGATGCGATTATTGGCGGATGAGATGAAGATCGTTGCCGAACCCGGTGGAGCAGCTGCGGTTGCCGCGGTCCTGCGGCACCGCGAAATGTGGAGTGGCAAGACTGTCGTTGCAGTGGTATCCGGGGGGAACGTGGATCTGAGCGCCTGGCGCGAATTTCTGAGTTAACCTCCTCGCCGAATCGCAACGTTTGTCGTGGTCGGATGCAAAAGGCCGGCCCGAAAAGCCTCGAGCAACTTTTGCGGGCAACTTCCCGCCTCACGAATTGGCGGGACCTTTCCCGATAACCTGTAAAGGCAACGAATGACCACCTTTATCCTGACGGCAACGTGTCAATCAACGCGAGGAATAGTAGCCGCCATCTCCGGCTTTCTCTGCGAAATGGGCTGCAACATCATCGACAGTTCGCAATTCGACGATCTCAGCACTGGTCGCTTCTTCATGCGCGTCTCCTTCATATCAGAGGACGGGAAAGGAGCCGAAGCGCTTGCCGAGGGGCTAAGGCCGATCGCCGAAAAGTTTCACATGGAAGCAGAGCTTCACATCCAGACGCAAAGGATGAAAGTGCTGTTGATGGTCTCGGCGTTCGGGCACTGCCTCAACGACCTTTTGTACCGTTGGCGGATCGGGGCACTCCCGATCGATATCGTCGGCGTCGTCTCGAACCACTTCGACTACCAGAAGGTAGTGGTAAATCACGATATTCCCTTCCACCACATCAAGGTGACGAAGGAGAACAAACCCCAGGCGGAGGCGCAGCTCATGGACCTTGTCGAGCAGACAGGTACCGAGCTGATTGTTCTCGCCCGCTATATGCAGGTTCTTTCAGACGCAATGTGCCGCAAGATGTCGGGCAGGATCATTAACATCCATCACTCCTTCCTGCCGAGCTTTAAGGGAGCTAATCCCTACAAGCAGGCGTATGAGCGCGGCGTGAAGCTGATCGGTGCCACGGCCCATTATGTGACGCCCGATCTTGATGAAGGGCCAATCATTGAGCAGGATACGGTGCGCATCACGCACGCTCAAAGCGTGGAAGACTACGTCTCAATGGGCCGTGACGTTGAAAGTCAGGTCCTGGCGCGAGCGATTCACGCCCACATCCATCACCGCGTCTTCTTGAACGGCAACCGCACTGTCGTCTTCCCGGCGAGCCCAGGAAGCTACGCATCAGAACGCATGGGTTAAATTTGGCCCCCTGAGGACGCATACTTGTCGTGAGAGGCACCGTCCACCGCCTATTTGCCTTCGATTATTCTTCGCACTGGCTGTGCCTCTTGCTGCGCTTGCAGAGTGCGCCGTTATTGCTGATGCGGCGATGCTGTTCGCCAAGGAGCCGTCCGTTCAGAAATAAACGTGCTCAAGAGGAATGTCGTTCCACATGTTTGCAGGTTGCCCACCTCGAGATCGCCCAGCCCTTCCGGGAATTTTCCAGCACAGTCCAGATGAGCAGGCGTCAAAAGGTCTTGCTTCCAAGACCAATTGTATCGCTATGGTGGGCTTGGACCCGGACGGAAAACAGTTGTCGTTCCTGGAGCATTGTTCGAGCGAACAAATTCGCTCCTTAGATTTCGAACTGTTTCTTGCATCAAAGCGATCTCTTGGGAGGTAACGAAGTGGGGGCGGGCAGTCTTATCCCAAAGAGTGAATTCATCGGACTTGAGAACTTGACCCACCTGGCCGCGGGTGGTGAAACGCCGGTTCTGATCAGCAATGCTGCAGCGGTGACACGATTTATGGTCGACAAGGGTGTTGGCATGCCGGGGCGCGATCGAATGTTTGCGACCGCGACCAGGGCAAGGGAGCGCCTGGCCAGGCTCCTGGCGCTAGATCGCAGGAGATTGCGCTCCTGTGGAACGCAACTGCGGGCCTCCACGCGGTCGCTGTTGGAATAGACTGGCGTCCGGGCGACAACGTGGTCGTCGGTGCAAGTGAATTCGCATCTCTTCTTCACATTTGGCAGGCTGCTGGGATCGAACTGAGGAGAGTTGGGGCCGGCCCTTGCGCCACGTTAGATGAGGTTGCCGATGCGGTGGATTCACATGCGCGAGCGATCGTAGTCAGTCACGTTAGCTACCTTACCGGTGCGCGAAGCGATCTTGCTGCTCTAAGAGAGATTGCCGACAGGTGTGGAGCGCGGCTCGTTGTCGATGCATCGCATTCGCTCGGCGTCGTTCCTGTAGACGGTTCGCTTTGCGACGTCGTTGTTTCCTGTTGCTATAAGTGGCTGCTGGGAACGCATGGGGTCGGAGTGTTCTTCGTAAACTCCAAACGATGGCACCAACTCGAACCAAAGGCAGTCGGTTGGAACTCGGTTATACACGAGGCGGAATGGCGCCAACGGACCAGCTTTCACTTGAAGCCTACAATAGAGAAATTCGAAGGAGGTAACCCCAGCTTTATGAGCATCTACTATCTCGAGAACGCTCTGGCAACGCTCGAGGAAATCGGAATCTCCAGAATTGAATCGCATGTTCTTGAGCTTGGCCGAGCGCTGCTTGACGGGCTTAGTCGTTTGGGCGTTGATCAGCTCACACCTGCGAGACCAGCGGACAGGGCCGGCAATGTATCGATTGCAACGCCCCATTCCGAACAAATGGAGTTGCGCGAGCGCGGAGTTTTGACCTGGGGCGGCGATGGGCGACTGCGGATCTCAGTCCACGCCTACAACGACATGGCAGACGTGGATCGTGTGCTGGAGAAGATAAAAGCGCTTGGACTCTTTCCTAAGTGTCTATCGATTTGAAGTCCGTAAGTCGCATAATTGGCTTTCTGTCATGTGGGGATCGTATCACGCTCGTGCCATGCTCCCTGCGAGCGGAACCCCTGCGGCGTCCGCAGATAATTGGCCCGGAAAATCCGGTTTAGATGCGAGCCGTCGCAAAATCCGCACTCAAGTGCGATCTCGGAAATGGACTTCTCCGTTCTCAGCAAAAGATGGCGTGCGTGATCAAGCCTGATCTGCATGTAGACGGCTTGAGGTGAGCCACGGAGTTCCGACCGAAAGTGGCGTTCAACTTGTCGTTTGCTTATGCCGAGCTTTTCCGCTAAGCGGCCGATAGTGAGCGGGACTTCAAGGTGATGTTGCATCATCAGCACGGCTCGTTTCACAATTTCGTCCCGGACGACGATCTGTAGGCTTCCAGTTGGCTGGGCCGTCTCACCCTTCGCCGCCTCGTTGAACATCATGATCCGCAAGCTCTTGGCGGCCAGGGCTTTACCGAGATGACGGTCGACGAGGAAGGCGGCGAGATGGGCAGCGCTCGCGCCGCCGGAACAGGTAAGCCGGTCTCGATCGACTACGAAAATCTGATCAGAAACAGCCTGAAGCCCTTCGAAGTGCCTGAGGAAATCTGAACCGTGGAACCAACTGACACAACACTTGTAGCCACCCATTAGGCCGGCGCGGTGCAAAACGAACGAGCCCGTACACAGCCCTACGAGTGGTATGCCTGCCTCGGCAGCTTGTCGAAGATGGTCATCGAACCGCTCGTCGACCAGGAGGCTTTCCTCTTCGAGAACCCCGCCGACAACCACTAGGTAATCGAAGCGGCGAAGGTCTCCGATCCGTTCATGCGGAGAGATTGCAACGCCGCAGCTGGACAGGATTGGCGACATGTCAGGCGAGATAATCCGCCACTGGCAGCGGATCGGGCGGCTGCGGTCCCCTTCGTCGGCGGCTAGACGCAGCACGTCAACGAAATTGGCAAACGCCCCTAGGGTAAACCGATGGAACAAGAGAAAACCGACGGAAAGCGGGGCCACTGCTCGGTCTACCTTTTGTGCCAGCTTGGCCGATGAAACGGGGCCTTGTCGCAAATCTACTGTCATGGCGACGCAAACGTCCTTTCGCGGATTTTCCCCGTCGCTCAAATGGGGCGCGAGCCGGTTATCCCGTGTCGCTGAGAGAACACGGCGGAGAGTCTGACATGGTCCACCACTGGTCCCGCGACGCTTGGGCGTCCGTACCTGCCAATGAGCCAGTTACCGTAGCCCTTTACTTGGCGCACGGGTTCGAACTCCTTTCTCTGTCGTCCGCCCTGGACGTCTTTCGCCTCGCCAACAAAGCGGCTGGACGGGAAGTCTTTCGTTGGCGTACGGTTTCGCACCTGGGCCAAGCCGTGCGGGCCAGCTGCGGTCTTGTTGTCGCAGCCGACGCAGACCTGGCCCAAGAACGCAGATATCTGCTGCAGCCTGAACGACCTGCACTGGCTCTCGTCTGCGGCGATGAGCCTGATGAAGGTCGTGAAACCAAGCTGTTGAGCGCATGGTTGCGCGAATGCAGGCTGCGCCGCATTGACACGGGCGCATTCGGAAGCGGTGTCGCTGCTTTGGCGAAAGCCGGTCTGCTCAATGACCGCAAGTGCGCCGTCCATTGGGAGGCATTGCCGGCCTTCAACGAGCGGTTTATGCGCGTAGAGGCGGCGGCGACCGTCTACGAAGTCGACAACAGCGTCTGGAGCTGCGCCGGCGGCACGGCAGCATTCGATATGATGGTCGAGCTTGTAAAACTTCATTGCGGAGAGCCTGTCGCGGTCAATGTTGGGGAGCTCGCCGTGGCTGGACGTGTCCGCACAGGCGATGAACGTCAGCGGCTGCCTTTGCTGCGCCAGCATGGCAGGCTCAATCCCACTGTCGTGAAACTCATCGAGTTGATGCAGAGAAACCTGGCTACACCGCTCACAATGGCTGACCTCGCGGCGGCCGCGGGACTGTCGCGGCGCCAAATTGAACGCCTGTTCCGCAATGATCTCGGCCGTTCGCCCTGCCGCTACTTCCGGGAATTGCGGTTGGAACACGCGAAACTCCTGCTCGCCCAGTCGGCGATGCCAGTCCTTGAAATTGCTGTGTCCTGCGGCTTCGTATCCGCCTCCCACTTTTCGAGGTGTTTCCGCGAAGCGCATCAGATGGCGCCTCATGAAGCCCGGAATTTGCCGACTGGGAGGTTTCTCGGCGTGTCAACGCCAAGACCGGCCAGCGGTGACACACCCTCAGACACCTGCTCCTCTCCAACGCTTGCTTAGCGTGATTGCTGGTGGCCTCAATAGCCGTCTGCCCGGTCGAACAACGGAAAGACATCAAGCCCGCGCTCAAGACGGCGCACATTGTTGGCGATTACAGTTGCTGCGCTCGCCGCGAATGTTGCGCCAGACATATGCGGCGTTACGAAGACCTGGGGGTGGGACCAGAAGCGATGTTCAGCACGAAGCGGTTCTTGGGCGAATGCGTCCAATGCGGCGCCGGCGAGATGACCGCTGTCGAGAACATCCAACAAGGACTCGTCATGGACGACCGCGCCGCGGCTGATGTTGATAAAAAAGCTGCCCGGCGGCATGGCCGAGAATATCTTGCCGTCCAGGAAGTGTCGCGTCTGGGGGGAAAGGGGCAGGGCGTTGATAACCACGTCGTTGCGGCTCAAGAACTCGGGAAGGGAATCTGCTCCGGAATAGCACGCGATTCCTTCGATCTGTCGCGCAGTGCGGTCCCAACCGCTCACCGCGTAGCCGAAATCGCGGATGCGGCTTGCGACTTCCGTGCCGATGCGGCCCAAGCCTAATACACCAGCGCGAAACTCTCTCGTAGGGACGATCTGTTTGCGGTGCCAGATCCGGTCCTTCTGCTGGGAACGGTAGTCCGCGTAACGCCGGTGGAAGGTGAGCACCCAGTACAGGGCATGGGCAGCCATGTCGCGCGCGACGGCTGGGTCAGCGAGCAGGATCACCGGAACGTCGGGCAAGCTTGCATCTGCAACGAAATGCTCGGCACCGGCCCCGAGCGAGAAGATTGCCTTGAGATTCGGATAGCGATTGAGATCGCCGGCAGGGTGGTTCCAGACCATCGCATAGACGACTTCTTTGGGGTCGATGGGTTCACCGAACACTTTCACGAGCAATTCAGGAAGCTCGCGGCTGATTTCTCTTCGCCAGCTTTCATTGTCGTAGCCATGGTTGTTCAACAAGATAGTCATCGGTTCGGCCATCACAGTTGGAGGAGAATCGGCTCGCACGGAAAGGACGGCTGGCCGTTGGACCTCCGTGCAAACTTCTGCAGACGAATGAACGCTGGAAGCCCGGCCGGTGTCTGCCGGGGTTCAAGCTGTCAGATTAGTAGCGATACGAAGGATCGACCCGGTCGCACTGGCGCAACAGGGCTGGCCATTCATACTTGCCGAGCGGAAAATCGTCGTACTGACGATGCGCCAGACGCCAGATGTCTTCACGGCTCTTATCCAGCCTGAGGCCCGTGGAATACGCATCGATCAACACCCGGCACGCACGGACCGTGTAATATAGGTTCATGAAGGCTTCGCCCGCATTAGCACCGACCGCGAGAAACCCGTGGTTCTTCATGATCAGGCATTTCTTGCCTTCGATGTTCTTGGCAAGACGATCCCGCTCCTCAAGGGTCAGCGACAGGCCTTCCCAGTCGTGGTAGCCGATGTCGCCCCACAGCATTGAGCCGTCCTGCGTCAGGAATTCCAGGCCATCCTGTAATGCTGTGATGGCCAGGCCTGCGGGCGCGTGGCTGTGGAAGACCACTTTCATGTCATGATGGGTGTTGTGGATCGCTGAATGGATGACGAAACCCGCAGTATTTACGTCCGGCGGGCCATAAAGAACCTTTCCCTGCTCGTCGACCTTGATCAGGTTCGACGCCGTGACCTCATTATAAAGCAGGCCGAAGCGGTTTAGGAGGAACTGGTGATCGGTACCCGGAACCCGCATCGTGATGTGGTTCCAGATCAGATCGTCGTATCCGTACATGTTGGCAAGGCGATAGAGCGCGGCAAGGTCGACGCGCGCTTCCCATTCTTCCTTGGAGATGTTGGCGTGGCCGCCCTGGACGCTGAAGTCCTCGGCTTTCATCTCGTATGCCATTGGTAATCCTTTCGCTAATGCGTTGTCAGGTGGAACGAAGGAAAGTGCCGTTTTGCTCTTCCAGGAGTTTCACGGCCATCAGATGGTTTTGATCGAAACCATATTTGTCGACGGCTTTTTTGTAGACCCCCTCGACTTGCTCACACATCGGCAGCGTGGCGCCGACAGATGCTGCCAGCTCTAGGGTCAAAGCCATATCTTTGTGCGCAAGCCCGAGTGCAAATCCCGGGTCATAGCTGCCGTCCAGAATCGCCGGGCCGTAGCGATTGGCGACGTAGCTCGCTCCGGTGCTGCCCTGGATGATCCCCAGCATGGTATCGGCGGGAACCCCACCTTTGACCCCGAGCATGAGGGCCTCGCTGAGGGCCACGGAGTTGAGGTAGCAAAGCACGACCTGAGCAATCTTGGCGACGTAGCCGGCTCCATGAGGCCCTAGGTGCATGACCCGGTTGCCGATCTTGTCCAGGACCGGCTTGCAGCGGGCAAAGACTCGGGCGTCTCCTCCGACCATGATCATCAGCGTCCCGGCGGCGGCGCCTTCAATCCCGCCGGAGACCGGAGCATCAAGGAAATCGACCCCGCGAGCCTCGGCGGCCGCGCGGATGCGGCGCTCGCATTCGAGGTTGTTCGTTGAGAGGTCGATCCACAACGCACCTTTTGGCAATGCCGCGACAATGCCTTTCTCGCCGAGCGCCACAGCCTCGATGATCTTCGGGTTTGGCAGGGAGGTGAACACGATGTTGGCACCGGAGGCGGCCTCGGACGCTGTCGTAGCCGTTGCGATCGCCTGGTTGCCGGCTGTGACTCCTGTCGATCGGACGGCATCGACCTTGTTGGAATCGAGGTCGAAAAGCGCGAGCTCGTAACCGGCACGCGCCAAGTTGCTCGCCATAGGCCCGCCCATATTGCCCAACCCGATAAATGCAATCCGCATAAATGTCTCCGTTCAGGGGCAGCCGGCGCTTAACATCCGAAGAGCCCGCCCGAATTTGGCATATCTCCAGCTGGCCCAGTCATCACTGGGTCCCGCATTCCACTCTTTCTCACCCGCATTGACGTGGCAAACGAATATAATTATCGAGTCATATCGAAGAATTCGATTTAAGGACGACTTTGCGGTGAACATTGAGCACATTCGGGCATTCTTGGAGGTTGGCAGCACCGGCAGCTTCCAACATGCCGCCGACCAGTTGAACGTCACGCAGTCGACCATCAGCGCTCGGATCAAGTCCCTCGAGCGCCGGCTGAACCGCCAACTGTTTCACCGTAAGCGCAACGGAGTGGCCCTGACGACGGGCGGGCATCAGTTCCACTCCAGCGCCATCAACATCGTCCGGGCCTGGGAGCGCGGCCAGCAAGTCGCAACTCTGCCGGAAGGCCTGAATGCCTTCGTCACGCTGGGAGTCGAGGACAATCATTGGCCCCGCGTGGTGCCCGGCTGGCTGCAGCGTATGGCCACGGCCTTGCCGGATGGAGTCGCGAGCGCCATCGCCGAGCGCTCGGATACGCTTATGGAGAAACTCCGAGCCGGACTGCTCGACATTGCCGTGCTTTACGATCCGCGCCATTGCGCGGAGGCGCGCATCGAACCGCTCGTCAGCGAAGAACTCGTGATGGTTTCGACAAAACCGCGCGCGGTGGAGAGTGGGGTTGTACCGGGTTATGTTTTCGTAGATTGGGGGGATACATTCCGGGCGCAGCACAGCATGCATTTTCCGGGCGTCTTCAGCCACAAACTCACGATCCGCAGCGCCGCGGTGGCCATGGATCACATCTTGGCCAGCGGTGGTTCGGGTTATTTCCTGGCCGAGTCCGTGGCACCGCACGTCAACTCCGGCCGCCTGCATGTGGTCGAGGGGGCGCCGCGCTTTCAACGAACAGTCTTCGTAGCCGTTCGTATTGACGTCATTGCGCCGGAATTTATCGAAACCGCTGTGAAGGCCTTGCGCGAGGCGATCGCCTGAAGCTCCAACCAGCACAAAGAAATCCCATGAAAATCACCGCGTTGAAGACCCGACTGACGGATGTGCCATTTGCGAAGCCGATTACCACAGCCATTCACAATATGCGTTCGGTCGGCTGCCTGCTTGTCTATCTGGAAACAGATGTCGGGCTCGTAGGCCAGAGTTATATTTTCACGCTGAACGCAGTCCGACTCAAAGCCTTCGACGAGATGGTCCGCGGCTTTTCGCATCGCATTGTGGGCCAGGATCCCCACTATGTGACGGCGATCAATTCAACCATCTGGTCTGAAATCAATCCAACTGGCTATGCCGGCGTCACGATCTCGGCGCTTTCCGCGCTCGACACGGCCTGTTGGGATCTGGTCGGCAAAAGCACGGACCGGCCACTGCATCACCTTTTCGGGGCGTGCCGGGATCGCATCCGCACATACGCGAGCGGCGGCCTTTGGCTTTCCCAAAGCATTGACGAAATGGTTGAGGAGGCGGCGACCTTTCTAAACCAGGGCTTCCGGGCGATGAAGGTGCGCGTCGGTAATACAGACCCGCGAATGGATTTCGAGCGCGTCAAGGCAGTCCGAGAGGCCGTCGGACCTTCTATCGAAATCCTGACGGACGCCAACCAGGCGCTTACGCCAAAGCAGGCGATCCGTCTTGGCAGGATGCTTGAGGAGCTCGACATCGGCTGGCTCGAGGAGCCGGTATCTGTCCATGACCTCGTGGGCCAAGCCGAAGTTCGCAATGCGCTCGACATGGCGATTGCTTCGGGTGAGACGGAGTGGACACGCTTCGGCATCCGCAACACGATCGACGCGCGCGCGGCCGATGTGTTGATGCCGGACCTCCAGAGGATTGGGGGGCTTACCGAAATGCGCCGGGTGGCGGCCTTGGCGGAAGCGTACTGCCTGCCGATTTCGACCCACATTTTCACCGAGCACAGCCTGTGCATTGCCGGATCTGCCGCCAATTGCATCTCCGTGGAACACATGCCGTGGTATGGCCCGCTGTTCCGTGAAGAGATGGAGATCGTGGACGGCGACATCATCATACCCACCCGTCCGGGCACTGGTTTTACCTTTGACGAGGCTGCTGTAACGCGCTTGGCCATGGACTGACGAGCCGCCCTGACATCGAAGAAGTCGATGTCAGGGTCGAATTATATTCGTTAGTTAAATGCTCGGTATTCCTCTAATTCCTAACATGGGGAACCGTCCCGGTAGCTCCGACTGCCGGGGACATCGCCTGGAATGGAACACCAACAGGAGAAAACAATGCTCTCACACACGCTTAAACTCACTGCCGCAGCCTTTATCGCTACCATCGCCGCGACCGCGGTTGAAGCGAAATGCGGCGATGTCACCATCACGGAAATGAACTGGGCCTCGGGCTCGATCGTCACGGCCGTCTCCAAGTTCCTGATGGAGCAGGGCTACGGCTGCAAGGTCACGGTTGTTCCTTCGGCTACCGCTACTGCGGTCACATCGGTTGCAGAGACCGGCCGTCCCGATATCGTCACCGAACTCTGGCTCAACGGCGCGCCAGCTTATCCAGCATTGGTGGCCGCTGGCAAAGTTAAGACGTTGGGCCATGTCCTGACCCCCGGCGGCATTGACGCATGGTGGGTCCCACAATACCTGGTTGACGAACATCCGGAACTTGCGAAGATCGACGGCATCCTGGCCCATCCCGAGTGGGTCGGCGGAAAGTTCCATAATTGCCCCGAAGGCTGGGGTTGTAAGATCACAAACGATCATTTGGCTGAGGCTTTCGATCTGAAGGGCCACGGCATCGACGTTTTCAATCACGGCTCCGGAGAGACGCTAGCAGCGGCGATCGCCGCGGCCAACGAGAACAAGCAGCCTTGGTTCGGTTACTACTGGGGTCCAACATCCGTTCTGGGCAAGTACAAGATGGTCAAGGTCGACATTGGCCCGTATGTCCCAGAGATCCACGCCTGCAACGCGGTGGAAACGTGCAAGACACCCGGTAAGTCGGCCTATCCGCCGGCAGAGGTGGTGACGGCAGCGACAACGGATTTCGAGAAGCGGGAGCCCGAGATTGAAGCGCTCATGTCCAAGGTGACCTTCACAAACGAGCAGATGAGCGAGACGCTGGCCTGGCAGGATAGCAAGAAGGCTTCGGCTGACGAATCGGCGGTCCACTTCCTGACGACCTACAAGACGGTGTGGGCGAACTGGCTCAGCCCCGAAGCCAAGGAAAAGCTCGCGGCAGTCCTGAAGTGAGATCAACAGGCGCGCTCACCGGGCCCACCGCCCACGGGATGTGTGAGCCTAGTGGTTAACTTGGCAAAATGCTTGGCGGTACCTCAGGCACATCGACAAGCACCTCTCGGTCAATTCTGGTGGCCGCGCCCCGACGGGCGTGGCTGCCGGATTGCAGCGATTTAAGGCTCGACATGTCAGCTTACGAAAAAGCTTTTGACTCGCTGGGACTGCGGTCCTGGTGCGACGCCGGCGCCATTGGCGGTCCCATGTCGATGGACGATCTACTTGCCAAGGCCGGCGCGGCGGGGACCGGCCAAACCGAATCTTTCCCGTTTCCATCCCTGGACGTCCTCAATAAGGCGTGCGGCGCCATCCCACGCACCCGCGACATGACGGCCGGCTTGGAACGCCTGTTCCTGGACGTTAAAGACCCCGTCAAAGTCATTCTGGACCCTGTGACGCAGCCCTTGAGCTGGGCTTTGCGCAACGCCATCGATCTAATGCAGTCACTTCCTTGGTGGGCGGCGATCCTGATCCTGGTTGCCATCGCCCATTTCGCCGGACGTCGCACCGGCGTGACGATCTTCGTGCTATCTGCGTTCCTGGGGTTGGCATTCATCGACCATTTTGGCTACGCGATGCAGACGCTCGCCATCATCATGGTCTGTACATTCATCTGTGTCCTGTTCGGCGTGCCAATCGGCATCGCGATGTCACGCAGCAACCGCTTGGAGCGTTGGCTGACGCCTTTTCTGGACCTGCTGCAGACGCTGCCGACCTTCGTTTACCTCATCCCGCTGATTTTCCTGTTCAGCGTCACGGAGCCGAAGCTGTACGGCATCGCGATCATTCTCTATGCGATCGTGCCGTCGATCAGGCTAACGAACCTCGGCATACGGCTGGTGGACAAGGACGTTCTCGAGGCGGGGGAGGCGTTCGGCATGACCTCCTGGCAAAAGCTCTATCGCGTCCAGCTGCCCCTCGCCCTGCCTAACATCATGGCCGGTATCAACCAGACCATCATGCTGTCGTTGTCCATGGTTGTCATCGCTTCGCTTGTGTCCGCGCCCGGCCTCGGAACCCTTGTCCTTCGCGGCATCAACAAACTTGAACTTGGCGTCGGCCTTGTCGCGGGTCTCGGCATTGTCCTCCTGGCCATTGTTCTCGACCGGGTGAGCAGGGCTGCCCTCCAGCGCGTCAACAAGATGCATCAGTCGCGGACATGAGCATGACCGAGAGCTTCGTATCCATCCGCAACCTGTACAAGATCTTTGGAAATAATGCTCCCGGCATGGTGTCCTACGCGAAGGCGGGGATGCACAAGAAGGATATGCTGCAGGCCCATGGCCATGTGCTTGGGCTGCGCGACATCAATGTGGAGATCAAAAAAGGCGAAATCACAGTGATCATGGGCCTTTCGGGCTCCGGAAAATCGACCCTTATCCGACACCTCAACCGCCTCATCGACCCCACGGCGGGTGAGGTCATAGTCAACGGGACGGACATCATGAAACTCGATCGGGCGAGGCTCCAGCAGCTACGCCGGACCCAGATGTCTATGGTTTTTCAAAAGTTTGCGCTCCTACCGCATGAGACGGTCCTCCGAAACGCCGGCATGCCATGCTCGGTGCGCGGGGACGGCCGGGCCAAAACCGACGAGACGGCCCGCAAATGGCTCAGCAGAGTCGGCCTCGCGGGCTCGGAGGCGCTATATCCTCACCAACTCTCGGGAGGCATGCAACAACGCGTCGGCCTCGCGCGGGCTCTGACTTCAAACTCGGAGCTTATGCTCATGGACGAAGCCTATTCGGCGCTGGACCCGCTCATCCGGTCAAGCATGCAGGACCTTCTGCTGGAATTACAGAAGGACCTCCAGAAGACCGTAGTCTTCATCACCCATGACCTCGATGAGGCGCTCAAGCTCGCCGACCATCTGGTGATCCTGAAGGACGGCGAAATTGTCCAGCAAGGGGAACCGCAATACATCCTCCTCAACCCGGCCGATCCTTACATCGAAGACTTCGTCAGCGACATCAACCGCGCCCGGGTGCTTCGCGTCCGATCGGTAATGGAAAAGACGATCGCCAAGGATGATGGCTATGAAGTTCTCGACGGGGACGAAACCCTGGAGCATGCGATCCTGCGATCCCACGGTGCCGCCGACAAGTCATTTGCGGTGCACTCGGAGGGGACTCGAGTCGGCACTCTTAAGATGAGTGACGTTCTGAGGGCGCTCGTACCCACGGCGGCGACAGGCCGGAATCACAGCAACGTTTAGGTCAGGACCACGACGATGGGTTTTCCTTGGCGCTCTTCAACCGAATGGACATGGCTGTTGCCGAACAAATGCCGTAGGCCATGGCTGCGAAGATTTTTGCAAAGGGTTTTCAGGGATCCCAGAAAGTGAACCCATGAGTCCTCTGATGACAGCTTACGGGGCCTTGGTTTTGGGCATTGTCTCAGAGGCTATCGGATCATCCCTGTTGCCCAAAACACAGCAATTTACGAAGCTTGGACCGACTGCGGCTGCCATCGCGAGCTTCATCATTGCGTTGTTCTTTCTCTCCCATGCCCTGAAATTGATACCCCTTGGCCTGACTTACGCTATCTGGTGCGGTATCGGCATGGTGTTGACAGCGGCGGTGAGCGTCTTCCTTTATCGGTCGCCTTTGACCTTCCGGCAATTATTGGCATCCTATTCATCATTTGCGGCGTGGTGGTAATCAATGTTTTCTCGAACAGTATCGGACACTAAGAGATCAAGCGCTTCAAAACGATAGTTTCGCGCCCGCTCCGAGCAGCTCCGCCAGCAAGCGGTCTCGAGCGCGGAAAACAACAGCCTTTGGAGGCGATCCTGCTGAAGATCGGACGCGTGACCTATGCGGGCGTCGTTGGTTGCCGAGCATGGCAAGATGGTTCATCAAGCGCGCGACTCCGAATGTCCAAGGTGCACAGTCCTGGCTGTGGCGCATCCGGTTGACGGACCGCCGAAGACGCGGCGTGGCCACGGGATGGTGTTCCCCACCTTGTGGCTAAAGCCCTTTGCCCGGCTCGTGTTGTCTTCGACCGGCTCAAAGAGCGTCCCAAGGAAAAGAACCGCCCGATCACGATATTGATGATGCGTCCGATCATCTTCAAGACCAGATCGGCCGGATATGCAGCTTTCGCCAGCGTCGACGGGATCGGGCGCCAGCCTTCAACTCCAGCCAACGACCTGTCCACCAGCACATGCATCGTCCGGCCGGCAGAAGCTTGGCGATCGTAGCCGCGCGCTTCAGCTTTAGCCCACGCACCGGTAGCACTGCGATCGCAAAGTTCCTGACTTTGCGGACTGCAATGTGGCTGTCAATTGTGCCGAAAGGAAAGCTCGATCCCAGGGCAATTCCACTGCGGCGGCAATCGCAATCCAGCCACGTCTTTCCATCAGCACAGCCTATTGGATCCCTCAACGCCGAAGGGTCCTACACCAGCTCGGCCTTGTGAAAACACCGGCTTGCCTCGGTCATTCCCACCACAGCCCGAGGTTCCCGTTGACGAAGATCATATAAGTTATAAGTTGACAGCGGATTCGAAGCGGGGCGTGTGACAGAGTTTGGTTCGTATGTGCCGCATCTCACGTGATCCTCGCTTTCTGGCCTTCGAAGCTCTTCTGTGCTGGCCAACGATGAGCTGCGTCATCCGGATCGGTCGAGGATCAACGGTGATCTTCGGCGCATTCCAGCCGAATGAGCGGTTCCACAATCAAGAATTTCATAGGGCTACCATGAGCGAGACAGAAAATATCTATGTCGTAACCGGCGGCACGCATGGCATCGGCGCCGCCTGTGTCCGGCGCCTTGCCGAGCAGGAGAACGCCGCCGTCGTCTTCACCGGTCGCGACCAGGATGCCGCGCGAGAAATCGTATCCAGCATCGCCAATGCACATTTCATCGCCTGTGATGTGCGCGACGAAGCCCAATGCCGAACGGTCGTCAATACCGCGATGATGCTCGGGAATGGAAAGATCGCCGGACTGGTCAACAACGCCGGTATGACGGGGCGAGGGGCTTTCGAGACCGCCACCCTGAGCGATTGGGACGAAATCATGACGGTGAATGCGCGCTCGTCGTTCGTCTTTACCAGCGCGGCGCTGCCAGGACTGCGCGCGGCGCGCGGATCGGTGGTGATGATGTCATCGGTGGCCGGGCTGATGGGCGAGGAGGGTTTGGCCATCTACTCGGCCTCCAAGGCCGCGCTGATCGCCTTGACCTTATCGCTAGCATTGGAGATCAGCGACGTTCGCTTCAACGCCGTTTGCCCCGGCCAGATCGCAACAAGGATGATGGCGGGCACGCTTGCCATTCCTGGCCGCAGGGCTCTGCTGGAAAGCCGCATTCCAGTGGGTCGTTTGGGAACTCCCGAAGACGTGGCCGAGGCCGTAGCTTGGCTGTTGTCGCCAGCTTCATCCTTCGTCAACGGCATCGTCATGCCGATCGACGGCGGCGAGAGCGCGGGGTTGAAGACGCTCACCCTGCCTGAAATTAGCACCAGCGTATGAAAGCCTGTTGACTTATAACTTATAAGTAGTACGGTGGTGATGTGAATGAGCGACAGCGCGGACGGACCCTAGGCGCATTCGCCGAAACGGTGACTTCCACGCATCGGCAGGTATCTCTGCTCCCAAGGCAGACCGGGGAGCCGGCGAATTTGCCGGCTCCCCACCCGGGAACACTCGAAACAAATGGGGAATCACATGACCAAGAATCGCGCTTTCCAATCCATGCTCGCGGCGGCTTTCGTCACCAGCGTGGCCGTCCTGCCCAACGCCGCCCAGGCCAAGGATTGGTGGCCCTTCAAGATCAACGCGGCCAAGGGCGGCGATCTGAAAAAAGTCGAGGCGCTCGATTATGTGCCGCTGGAAAAGGCCGAGAAGCCCTGGAACCTGTGCGTCTTGTTTCCGCACCTCAAGGACAGCTACTGGGTCTCGGTCGACTACGGTATCGTTGAGGAAGCAAAGCGCCTGGGTGTCAAAGTGACGGTCCTGCAGGCCGGCGGCTATGACGCGCTGCCCAAGCAGCTGTCGCAATATGACGATTGCGTCGCATCCGGCGCCCAGGGCATCCTCGTCGCAGCCATCTCGGAAGCCGGTCTGGCGGCCAAGCTGAAGGAGGGCGACGCGAAGGGCCTTGTCCAGATCGCCGTCGCCAATCCCATCCTGGAAACTCCGATCACCGCTCGCATCACTCCCGATACCTACCAGAAGGGCTTTCAGGAGGGTGAGTATCTGAAGAAGTACCTCGGCGACAAAAAGACGACCGCGATCGGCCTGCCGGGTCCGCAGGGATCGGGTTGGGCGGAGAGCTATATGGCCGGCTTCCGCGACAGCACCAAGACCGGCAACATCAAGCTCGCGGCCGAGCTCTACGGTGAGCCCGGCGTTCCGCAAAGCCTGCGCCTCGTCGAGGACGCGTTGCAGACCTATCCGGATCTCAATGTCATCTGGGGCGGGGCAGCGGCGGCGGAAGCCGCCGTCAGCGCCGTCGCCGACGCCGGCCGCGACGATGTCGTGATCATGTCGTCCTACGAGAACCAGACGATGCTGAAGCTGGTCAAGGAAGGCAAGGTGCTCGGCTTTGCCGCCGAGTATCCGGTCATGATGGGCCGCATCAGCGTCGACCTCGCGGTGCGCGCCTTGGAAAAGAAGGAGTACGAGAAGGTTCTGCTGGTGGCGCCGGGCATCGTGACCAAGGACAACGTCGACAAGATCGACCCGACGCAGATTTTCGCGCCCGATGGGTGGAAGCCTGAATTTTCGGTACAATAGTCGCATCTTCGATGGGCGGCAGACCTCGGCCTTGGCCTGCCGCCCTTTTTGCTTCGATCTCGGTGGTGTCAAAAGATGCTTGAACTTACGGGTATGACGAAGCGTTTCGGGGGTGTGGTGGCGCTTGACGGCGTCGACTTCACACTGCTGAGCGGCGAGGTCCATGCCCTTCTTGGCGAAAACGGCGCTGGCAAGTCGACGCTTATCAATCTGATAGCGGGAACCTACGGCTGGACCGAAGGCTCTTGCCGTATCGACGGCCAAACCATTTCCGCGCTGACCCCTCAGAAATCCCGCGATGCCGGCGTCGCGGCTGTGTTCCAGGAATTCAGTCTCGTCCCCGACCTCACGGTCGAGGAGAACCTGTTTCTTGGACGCGAGATCAAGGGAAGGCTTTTCCTGAATCGGCGCGCGATGCGTGCCCGCGCGGAAGAACGCTTCCGCGACATTGGCTTTCACGTCGAGCTGGACAGCAAGATCGAAACGCTGACCCGGGCGCAAAAGCAGATGGTCGAGATTGCCAAGGGCATGCTTTCGGATGCCAAGATACTCATCCTCGACGAACCGACCGCGTCGCTTACCGACGGTGAAGCGGAAAAACTGTTCGCCGCCATCGCGGGCCTCAAGGCTCGGGGCGTCGGGATCATCTATGTGTCGCACCGCATGGCCGAGATCCGTCGGCTCGCTGACCGTGTCACGGTCTTGCGAGGAGGGCGCAAGATCGACACAGTGGCCATCGCCGCGGCATCGGACGCGACCCTGATCGAGATGATGGTCGGCCAGCCGGTCGAACGACTTTATCCGTCAATCAGCCAGCGCCCCGCCGAAATCGTGCTGGCGACCAGGGGGCTGCGTGTCTCCGGTAGCGTGTCGGACGCCTCCATCACGGTCAGGGCTGGAGAAATCGTCGGCCTGGCGGGCCTGGTTGGCTGCGGTCGTAGCGAACTTTGCCGGGCCGTGTTCGGCCTGGAGCGTGTGACGTCCGGTGAGATCGAACTCCATGGCGCGGTGGTTCGAGCGCCAGTGCCGCACAGCATGTTGCGTGCTGGACTTTGTTACTACCCAGCCGATCGCGGCGCCGAGGGACTGGCGCTTAGCCGCCCGGGCCGCGAGAACGTGACCATGGCGGCGCTCGACGACCCGAGACTGTCCCACGCCGGACTGCTCAAGTCCTGGCGCGAACGCCGGGCGATAGCCGCTCCGTTGAAGACACTGGGTCTGCGACCGATGGCGCCGGAACGCGCGGCGTCGTCCTTTTCGGGAGGAAACCAGCAGAAACTCGTGCTGGCGCGCGGCCTGATGCGGCCGGTCTCGGTCCATATTTTCGATGAACCGACAGTCGGCATCGACGTCGGCGCCAAAAGCGAGGTCTACAGGCTTATGAAAAGCCTGGTGGAGAACGGCGCGGCCATTCTGCTGTCATCGTCCGAACTGCCAGAGCTCGTTCATCTGGCGAACCGCGTCTATGTCATGCGCGAAGGGCGCATAGTCGCCGAACTCAAAGCCGACGGCATCACCGAGGCCACCGTGCTGCGTCACTATTTCGACGCCGAAACCGGCGCCACGGAGGCGGCATGAGCCCTGACACGCTGCGGCGACGTTTTGTGGAAACCGGCGGGATCGTCATCCTGCTTCTGGTCGCGGTTGCGGCCGTGGCCGCGATCGTCGAACCGCGTTTTCTGAACCGCCTGAACATCCTCAACGTCCTGCGCAATTTTTCCTTCCTGGCGATTCCGGCGATCGGTCAGATGATCGTCATGACCACCGGTGGCTTTGATCTGTCGGTCGGCGCCACCATGGCCTTGGCGTCCGTGGTCACGGCCGCGGCGATGGCCGCGATGCCCGACGCAAATGGGGTCCAACTGCTGGTCCCAGTGGCGCTGGCCTTGACCAGCGGCGCTTGTGTTGGCCTGGTAAACGGCACGCTGGTGGCGCGGCTTTCCCTCTCACCCTTCATGGTGACATTGGCATCGTTGTCGATCGTCGCGGGAATTACGCTCTATTACACGCAGGGCATCCCGATCTATGGCGTTTCCGACGCCTTCGTCGATGCCATCGGGCGAGGGCAGGTGCTTGGCCTGCCGCCGGTCTTGCTGCTGGCGATCGCGGTGATCGCCATCGCCATCATTCTGCAGCGTCGGACCGCGCTCGGGCGCCACTTCTACGCCGTCGGCGGCAATGTCGGTGCCGCCCGGCTGTCGGGAGTGCGCACACACCGTGTGCTGATTACCGCCTATGTGCTCTCCGGTCTTCTGGCCGCGCTCACCGGCGTGCTGATCACCGCCCGCATCGGCTCTGGCCAGTCGACGATCGGCGGCACGCTGGGACTGGAGACGATCGCCGCGGCGGTGATCGGCGGCGTTTCGTTGCGCGGCGGTTCAGGCCGTGCCGAGAACGTCGCCATGGCTGCGCTATGCCTGGCGATCATCGCCAATGCGATGAACCTCACGCAGATCGACAGCAAATTCCAGACGCTGGTTCTGGGCTCGGTGCTCATCGGCGCACTGGCTTTCGACCGAATTGTTCAGGGGAGGCGGGCCAATGTCTGATCGTCCAGACATGGCGGCTCCGGTTGTTCTTGACCGCGCTCGCCCGGACATCCGCCAGTTCGCGGCGCAGGCCAAGCTGCCGGGGCTTGTATTCCTGGCCCTGCTGGTTCTCGGTCTGCTCGACCCGCGCATCGTTTCAAGCGGCAATCTCTGGAACATCGCGATCCAGACCAGCTATCTCGCACTCTTCGCCATGGCGCAGACAATGGTGCTGCTGACGCGCGGCTTCGACCTTTCGCTTGGTTTTACCGTCTCGCTCGTCAGCGTCATATCGGCGATGGTGATGACCGGAAGCGGTGATATGCCGATCCTGTGGGGAATCGCCGCTGGCCTTGGCGTCGGGCTGCTGATCGGCGGGCTGAACGGCTTCCTCATCGCCGGTGTCGGCATCAATCCCCTGGTGACGACGCTTGGCATGGCCAACATTGTCATGGCGCTGGCGGCAACCGTCAGCGGCGGCTTTCCCGTGCCGGGCATTCCCGAGGCCTTCACGGACGCCTTGGCGGAGGGACGGCTGATCGGCATTCCGGTGCCCATCCTGTTCGCCGCGCTGTGTTTCGCACTGCTGTTCCTGGTCCTGCGCTTCACCGTGTTCGGGCGCGGCCTGTATCTCATCGGCGCCAATCCTCGCGCGGCGAAGGCGGCGGGCGTTCGAACCGGACGCGTCGTTGCGATCGACTACGTGGTCTGCTCGCTGCTGGCCGCGATTGGCGCCATGCTGCTCACCGCGCGCACCGGCTCGGGCGAGCCCAATCTCGGCGGCAACCTGACCCTGGAATCGATAGCGGCGGCGGTGGTCGGTGGCGTGCGGCTGAGCGGCGGCGAGGGAGGCGTCACCGCGGCTCTGCTCGGTGCCCTGTTCATCACCATCATTTCCAACGCCATGAATCTCATGCAGGTCGACGGCTATCTGCAGCAGGTTCTTTTGGGCCTCATCATTCTGGCCAGCCTGATACTGGGCCGCGATCACAAGAAACGCTAACAGCTTCGGACCTTAAATGGCATATCAAGTCTGCATCGATATCGGCGGAACCTTCACCGATTGCCTGGTCTCCGAGCCCGGTGGGAAAATCTCGATCTTCAAATCGCCGACGACGCCCGGCGAATTCGAGAAGGGATTCATCAACGTGCTGCACGTGGCGGCGGCCGGATACGGGCTCGATCCCGCGACGTTCATGACCAAGATCGACTTGATCGTACACGGCTCGACCGTCTCGACCAACGCGCTGGTCGAGCGCAAGACCGTCAAGGTCGGGTTGATCCTCAACGAAGGACATCAGGACATCCTCGTCTTGCGCGAGGGCCCGCGCAAGGGCGCCTTCCAGTGGCGGCTCGACTATCCGGAGCCTTACGTCCCGCGCCACCTGACGAAGACGGCGCGGGGCCGCGTCGATGCGCGCGGGCGGGAGCTCACGCCTTTGTCGAGATCCGATGTCGAGGCGGCGATAGCCGACTTCCAACGCTATGGGGTTGAAGCAATAGCAGTCGGTCTGCTTTGGTCCGTCGTCAATCCTATCCATGAAACAACGGTGCGCGATATCATCGCGCAGGCATGGCCGGAGATCCCGGTGACGCTTAGCCATGAAGTCAATCCGATGTCGCGCGAGTACAAGCGCATCATCGCGGCCGCCATAGACGCGTCGATCAATCCGATCGTGCGCACCTATATCGAGGACTTGCGGCGAGCACTTTCGCAGGCTGGTTTTCAGGGCGAGCTGCTGCTGGCCAACTGCGTCGGTGGAATGATGCCTCCCGCCGAGATGCTGCGGCGGCCAATCTACAGCGTCATGTCGGGGCCGACGCTGGCGCCGATGGCGGCGCTGGCGCTGAGCGACGAAGCCAATGTCATCGTCGGTGACATGGGCGGCACCACCTTCGACGTCTCGGCTTTGCGCGACCACCAGATCATCGTCACCCCGGACAGCATGATCCACGACGACTCGCTCGGCATCGCGAAGGTGGATGTGAGATCGGTCGGCGCCGGCGGCGGGTCGATTGCCTGGGTAGACGACGGCGGCCTGCTGCGGGTCGGTCCACAGAGCGCTGGCGCGCGGCCGGGGCCGGCATGCTACGGAGCGGGCGGCACCGCGCCGACGGTCACCGATGCCAATGTCGTGCTCGGCATCATCGACCCGGACTATTTTCTCGGCGGGCGAATCAAGATCAGCCGCGAACTGGCCGAGAAAGCGGTTGCGAGCATCGCGACGCGGCTCGGCATCCCGCTGCTCGACGCGGCTTACGCCATCCAGACCACCAGCAACCACAACATGGTCGGGGCCATCGAGGAAATCACCATTCGCGAGGGCATAAACCCACGCGACAGTTTCTTTGTCTGCGGCGGCGGTGCGACCGCCATCCACATCGCCGAGATGGCCGACATATTGGGCTTGAAACGCTACATGATCCCGCGCTTCATGGCTGGGTTGAGCGCGTTCGGCGGGTTGATCTCTGATATTACGCGCGAGGAAAGCGCGGTTTTCCTGACCTCGACCCGGCGCTTCGACGCCGCCGGCGTCTCCGACATCCTGGCGCGGTTGAAGGTGTCGGGCGAGGCATTCCTCGAACAGGCCGGCGTTGAGCCCGAGCTGCGGCGTTTCGAGTTCTCCTTTCTTGGTCGCTACGAGTACCAGTCCTGGGAGATCGAGGTCCATTTCGAGGCCAATGAGGCGCGCCTCGAAGCGGAAAAGCTCCCAAGTCTCGTCGAAGCGTTCCATCAGATGCACGAACGCATCTATTCGATCAGATCCGACCGCGACATTGTCGAATTCACCAACTGGAAGCTGCGCGCGGTGGGCAAGCGGGCTAACCAGGATGCCTGGAAAGATTTCAGGCTGGCCGACCAGGCGACGGCGCCGGTCGCCAAGACCCATCGGCCAGCTTATTTGCATGAAACCCGGCGGACGAGCTCTCTGCCTGTTTACGACATGGACCAGCTGGGCGCGGGGGCGGCGCTTGATGGGCCATGCCTGGTGGAGGCGACGACGTTCACCGCCTTCCTCAAGGACGGACATCGCGGGCGCGTCGACCCGCAAGGCAACATCGTCGTGACCGTCGATTGACACCAACCTTCCCGAACAAGGCACCGTAAAATGAATTCACCTGTCATTCGCCTGGAGACGCCAACGCGCCGCGTCGATCCGTTCCTGATGTCGGTTCTCAAAAGCCGGTTCGAGGCGGTCGTGCGGGAAATGACGCTGGTCGTGATGCGGGCCAGCCGCTCGGCGGTTATCAAGAACGCCCGCGACCTGAGCTGTGCGATCCTGACCTATGATCACCGCCTCGTTTCCACCGAGGACGCGCTGCCGATCCACGTCATGTCGATGGATCTGGCGACCCGTCCGATAACGGAGTTGTTCGACGATATCGCCGACGGCGACATCTTCCTCAACAACTGCCCATACACGGGCGGCACGCATCATGCCGACCTGATCATGGCGATGCCGATCTTCTTCGATGGCAAGCCGCTGTTCTGGGCCGTGGCGCTTTCCCATCACGCCGACACCGGCGCGCCGACGCCTTCGACCTATCTGCCATTCGCCAAGAACGTTTATGAGGAAGGCATCCACTTTCCCTGCGTGCGCGTGGTCGAACAGCACCGGGAGAAGCAGGACATTCTGCGCATCGGCATGATGCGCAACCGTGTTCCAGACATCTGGCTGGGCGACGTGCGCGCCCAGATCGGCGCCTGCAGGACCGGTCGACGCCGTCTATTGGAACTGCTTGAAAAATACGGCCGCGACACGCTGCTGGATTTCGTCGAGGACTGGTTCGACTACGGTGCGCGTCGCGCCATGGCCGAGATCGGCAAATTGCCGAAGGGCAAGTTCTCCTACGAAGTCCGCCATGACCCGGTCCCCGGCGTGGCGGAGGAGGGGATCCCGGTCAGGATCACCATCGATGTCGACCCTGAAGCCGGCGAGATCACGGTCGATGTGCGTGACAACATGGACAACGTCCCTGGCGGTCTCAACCTTTCGGAAAACACCTGCACGGGCTCATGCCGCATTGGCGTCTTCAACAATCTCGACGACGGCATCCCGCACAACGAGGGCGCCAAGAGCCGGATCAAGGTGTTGATGCGGGAGGGAAGCGTGGTCGGCAAACCGCGCTACCCCGTAGGCACCTCGGTGGCGACCACCAATGTCAACGACCGCTTGATCATCGCCGGGAATTGCGTGTTCTCGACCATGGGAGAACCGTATGGCCAGGCCGAGAGCGGCTCGCACCTGCCAGCGGGGATCGGCGTAATTAGGATCCGTTCAAGGATGGGCAGCCCTACGTCAACCAGGTCTTCATTGGCTACGCCGGCGGCGGCGCGCGTCACGGCTATGACGGCTGGTTGACATATTGCGGTCCGGCGAATGGCGGCCTGATCGCGCTGGATTCCGTGGAGGTGGATGAATCCATGTATCCCATCATCATTGAATCGCGCGGCGTGGTGGCGGACACGCAAGGCATTGGCGAGTTCGAGGGCGCTCCCGCGGTGGGCGGTGTCTTCTATCCCGTCGACCATGAGATGACACTGGTCTACTCGGCCGACGGCACAACCTTTCCGCCGCGTGGCGTGCTCGGCGGCGGTGACGCCAAGGCCAGTCATAGTGCCAAGCGCGGCACGGACGGCAAGCTGGTGGAATTGCCTGCGTTCCATGAGGAGGCGTGTCGCGCCGGCGAGCGCATCGAGTTCGTTGCCTGTGGCGGCGGTGGCTACGGCGACCCGACCAAGCGCGATGTCCGCCGTGTCGCGGCCAGCGTTGACCGCGGCTGGCTGACGAGCGAAGCGGCTCGCCAATCCTACAAGGTGGCCCTGGTGCTGGACGCCGAGCAGGGCGTCTGGGTCGTCGACCAGGATGCCACCGCGCGCCTTCGGGCGGCCTGAGCCAGCGCGAAGGGAGGTCGCCAGCAAATGACCGGCGGCTTCGATCATGCCCGCTTGGCGGCCGCGTCCTGCTCGTCGAAATACCGCAACAGGTTCATGCCACCGCGCACGATGTCGCGTTCGATCGCCTTACGCGCCACCTTCTTGTTGCGGGTCCGGAACGCTTCGATCAGCGTCTCGTGCTCCTCCGCGCCGATGTAATCGTTCTCGGCCTGCAGATAATACACGTTGAGGATAGGGCCCATCGAGACCCACAGGCTTTCGATCTGGGCGATCAGCATATCCATCTTGGACAGGCGGTAGACGCCGAAGTGGAATTCACGATTGGCGCGACGGGCGCGGTCAGCATCGCCGGAGGTTTCGCCGGCCACGAAATCGCGATGGATCTCGACCAGTTTTGCAATGTCCTTCTCCGAAACATGCTCGACAGCGAGTTCGGCGGCTAGTCCCTCGAGCGCGATGCGAATGAGCCGGACCTGCCAGTAACGCGACCGGGTCAGCTCTGGAACGGTGATGAACCGTCCTGACCGCAGTTCCAGCGCCTGCTCGCTGACGAGCCTGAAACAGGCCTCGCGCACAGGCGTGACGCTGGTGCCCAGCCGTTGCGCCAGATCCTGCATCAACAGTCTTTCGCCGGGCCGGAAATTGCCGGCGATCAGGGCTTCGCGCAGCGAGATATAGGTTCTCGCCGACAGACTGCCTTGCTCGATTGGCTGCATCGTGCTCATGGTCCACCGCTGCATGTTGGCCGCACCGAATCGGCAACGGATAGGTACGAGCAGCTCTTATATCCTATAAGTCCGGTTGCGAAAAAGGCTAAGAACTGGCGGGTTTCCCAGCGGAGAGCTTGCGCAGGATTGTCTCGATGATATCCAGCGATTTCTCGACTGTCGCCCGGTCATGGCTCCCTGACAGGTAGAGACGCTTGAGCGGAAGCGGCTGGCCGATCAGCCGGTTCGCCACCATCTCTCTGCGGAATGCAAGATCGAAAACATCGTCATTGCGCAGCAGGTCCTGATAGTCGCGGTAAGGCCCGCTGAGGAAATAGATCAGCCAGACCGAGCCAAACCCGGCGCTCTGCGCGGGCAGGCCGAGGCGATCGACAATGCCGTCCAGCTGCGTGCGCATGAAAGCGCCGAGGGCAAAGAGACGGTCGTAGAAGCCTGGTTTCGACAGCTCCTCGATCGTCGCCTGCATGGCGGCGAGCGTCGACGGTGTCCCGTTGAAAGTACCGCCCATGAACACGGATCCTTCCCCGGTCCGGCCGACGAGCGCCATGAGATCGCGACGACCGGCCACCACGCCGACGGGATAGCCTGAGGAGGCCGCCTTGCCGAAGGTCGCCAGATCAGGCGTGACGTCGGCGATCGACTGATAGCCGCCGAGCGCGTGGCGAAAGCCGGTGATGACCTCGTCGAAGATCAGCACGACACCATGATCGCTGGTCAGGCGACGCAGGTCGCGCAGGAAAACATCCGTCGCGATCACCGACCCCATATTGTGAGCGATTGGCTCGATGATGATCGCCGCGACCTCGCCTGGATTGGCCTTGAGATAATTCTCGACGGCCTCGGCATCGTTGTACGGCAGCACGATGGTATGTCGGGCGGCGTCCTCAAGGATGCCGGCGCTGATCGGGTCGTACTTGCCGACCGCCTGCGCGTGCGACTGCACGTTCATGGCGACATAGTCGTGCCAGCCGTGATAGCCGCCTTGAAACTTGATGAACCGCTTGCGACCGGTGGCGGCACGGGCAAGACGCAGGGCGTGATAGGTTGCCTCCGATCCCGAGTTGCAGAGGGCGACGAGATCCGCGCACGGGATGCAGTCGACGAGGGCCTCCGCCACCTCGATCTCCAGCCGCATCGTTCCCGCCCCGACAAGATCGATGTCTTCGGATACTGCCGCGATGCGTTCGCGCACCGCCGGATGACAGTGGCCAAGCACGTTGGCGCCGAAGCCGCAATGGAAGTCGGTGTACTGGTGTCCGTCGACGTCGTAGAGAAACGCACCCTGCGCCCGGGCGAAGACATGCGGCGCGCCGAGCCTGCGGCTCGGGCTGAGCAATCCGCCCGGCATCACCGCGCTGGCACGTTCGATGAGTCGGGTGGTGTTATTCTGATCGGTCATCGGAATGTTCGTGCATGGTTATGGTTGTCCGTCAGATCAGCCAAGGGCTTCCAGGACGGTGGCCTCGATCCCCGCCGCGTCCAGACGGTAATGCTTGTAGAGATGCGTTGGCGGCGCGATGAGGCTGTATTCGTCACGGATGCCATGGCGTATCAGCCGTGCCGGGCTGCCCGCCTCCGCCAGGATTTCCGCCACCGCGCCGCCCAGACCGCCGAGGATATTGTGTTCCTCGATCGTTAGAACGAAGCGGGAGTGAGCGGCGGCCGAAAGCACGGCCTTGGTATCCAATGGCTTGATCGTATGCATGTCGATCAGCCCGACGGATTTGCCCGCCGCGCGCAGCGCGCGGTAAGCCTCCCGCGAGGGATGGACCATCGAGCCGCAGGCGATGATGGTCAGGTCCGATCCTTCGCCGTGAACGATCGCCTTGCCAAACTCGAAGTGGACGCCGTCTTCATAGACTACCGGTTCCTGGCCGCGGCCAATGCGGAAGTAGATTGGCTGCGCATGATTGACAGACGCCTTGACGGCGGCCGCCAGTTGCGGGCCGTCGGCCGGCGCGACGACCGTGAGGTCGGCGATGCTTCGCATGATGGCAAGATCCTCTGTCGCATGGTGGGAGGTGCCGTAGAAGCCGAGTGAAATACCGGCATGATGACCGATCAGCCGTACCGGCAGAGCCGAATAGGCGACGTCGGTTCTGATCTGTTCGCAGCACAGCAGCGCCAGGAAAGAAGCGAATGTTGCGACGAACGGCATGGCGCCGGTGCTGGCCATGCCGGCAGCAGCCGAAACCATATTCTGTTCTGAAATGCCAAATTGGGTGAAGCGTTCGGGAAAGCGCTGCGCGAACCGCACCAGCCCGTTGGAATATTGAAGGTCGGCCGTACCGACCACGACCGGATAACCCTCTTCGACCAGATCGATGAGCGCATTGGCCAGGTAACTCAGGCCAGGCGCGCGCGCGTTGATCTGGCGGTACTGCCAGGAGTTGGCATCGATCGGGCCGTTCATTGTGTTTTGCCTCCGCGCTTGATCTCTTCGGCGGCCAGGGCCTCGTCCGATGGCGCGAGATAGCCCAGATGCCAGCCGGGTTCGGTTTCCATGTAACCAACGCCCTTGCCTTTAGAGGTCTTGGCAATGATGCAGACGGGCCGGGTGCGATCTGCCTCGGCCTTCAACTGTCGCAGCAGCGTCGCGAGAGCGACGACGTCGTGCCCATCGACCTCGTGCACCCGCCAGCCGAACGCCGCCCATTTGTCGGCCAACGGTTCGATGCCGATGATGTCATCGACCTGCCCGTCGAGCTGGTATCCGTTACGATCAACGATGGCGATCAGATTGCCGGCCTTATGGTGGGCGGCAGATAGCGCCGCTTCCCAGACCTGGCCCTCCTGCATCTCGCCGTCGCCGAGCAGGACATAGACGTCGAAGCGCCGGTTGGCGGCACGGGCGCCGAGCACCATCCCGAGGCCGCCGGACAAAGCATGGCCGATCGACCCGGAGCTGAAGTCGACGCCGGGTACCTTGCGCATGTCGGGATGATCGCCAAGCGGATTGCCGAGCCGGGTGTAGCCATCGAGGACATCCTTGGAGAAGAAGCCCCAGTCGACCAGCAGCGGGTAAAGGCCGACCGCGGCGTGTCCCTTGCCCATAAGGAAGCGGTCGCGGTCCGGCCATTGCGGCTCGCCGCGTCTCAGCCGCATCGCATCGTAGTAGAGCGTGGCGAATATTTCCGCGCAGGAAAACACAGACGAATAATGCCCAACCTTGGCGATCTGGATGAGGCGCAGCGTCTCGAGCCGGACGAACTCTGCCCTGTCGCGCAACAGGGCGATCCGCTCCGCGTCGGGTGGCAGGGCGTTGTTTGAAGGAGTGGGTGCGTTGGCCATTGGGCGTCACTCTCGGGATCATTTTTTCTCGACAACTTATAAGTTATAAGATATTCCTGGCCGAAGCAACCGCCTATCTGGTCGCAAGGAGAATTTTGATGAACAACGAATCGCGCGTGCTGGACATGGCCAGGCACTTTCATTCCCAAACCGATCCGCGCCTGCATGAGGATCATGGTCCGTTGACGATCGTTGCCGGCGAAGGCGCGACGGTCACGGATGACGCGGGCAACCGCTATATCGAGGGCATGGGCGGACTCTGGTGCGCCTCGCTTGGCTTCAGCGACAGCCGGCTGGCCGACGCGGCTGACCGCCAGATGCGCAAGCTGGCCGTCTATCACACCTTCAATCACCGCTCGAATGAGCCCACCGTCGAGCTCGTCGAACAGCTTACCGCGTTGGCGCCGTTCGACAACGCGCGCGTCTTTCTGGTCGGCTCCGGTTCGGAAGCCAATGATACGATGGTCAAGCTCGCCTGGTATTACCAGGCGGCGCGGGGGCGTCCGGAGAAACGCAAGATCATCAGCAGGTTTGGCGCCTTCCACGGCAGTACGATCATGGGCGCGGCGCTGAGTGGCCTGCCGCACATGCACAAGTCCTTCAACCTGCCGCCGCTTCCCGTTGTATTCGCGGCGCGACCGTTCCACTATCTCGATAGTCTGCCGGGCGAGGCGGAGCATGACTACGCCACGCGCCTGGCCCGGGAACTCGAGGCCCTGATCCTGGCGGAGGGGCCAGAGACGATCGCCGCGATGATCGCCGAGCCAGTCATGGGCGCCGGCGGCGTGCTGGTGCCACCGGAGGATTATTTTCCAAAGGTTCAGGCGGTGCTGCGCAAATACGACATCCTGATGCTGTCCGACGAGGTGGTCTGCGGCTTCGGACGCACCGGAAACTGGTTCGGCAGCCAGACATTTGGCATGGAACCGGACATGCTGTCGGTCGCCAAGGGGCTTTCTTCCGGTCACCTGCCGATTGGCGGCGTCATTATCTCCGACAACGTCTACCAATGCGTCGCCGACGAGGCCCACAAGGTCGGCGTGTTCGGCCACGGTTTCACCTATTCCGGCCATCCGGTGACAGCGGCCGTCGCCGCCGAGGCGATCAGGATCTACCGCGAGATCGATCTCGTGAGCCAGGCGCGCCGTCTCGGCGACTACCTGCATGCAGCGCTCGCGGACGCGCTCAACGACCATACACTGGTCGGCGAGGTCCGCGGCCGCGGTTTTATCGCGGGGATCCAGATCGTCGAGGATCGCGCCACCCGTCGCGCTTTTGCGCCGGAGCTGCGAATTGGCACCGATGTTGAGCGGCGGTGCCGCGAGCACGGCGTGATGATCCGCAATATGGGCGACGTGCTGGCGATCTGCCCGCCGTATGTGATCACCCCCAATGAAATTGATGCCATGGTTGATGGCATTCGGGCAGCTCTTGATGAGACCGCGGCGGAGCATCTTCGGACCGGCCAGTTGGCATGAACCCGCGGGGCGAGGCGGCGAGACATCGCGCCTCGGCGCGAGCGCGCATGGCCGTGTCGTTCTGCCGCGCGACAAGGGCGCTTCGCTAAGGCGCGAGCCGCAGCATGTCGAATCCTGATCACCATAAGCCGAACGGAGGCCAGACCATGCTTCAGAAAACCAGCCATTTCATGCGGCAGGCCAATCTCATCAACGGCGAATGGGTGCAGGCCGACAGCGGCCAGACGGTCGACGTCAACAATCCGGCCACCGGCCTCAAGATCGGCACCGTGCCGAAATCGGGCAAGGCCGAGACCCGCCGCGCCATCGAGGCCGCCGCCACCGCCTTCAAGACCTGGCGCAAGACGACTGCGCTCGAGCGCTCGAAGCTGCTGCGCAAGCTGCATGACGCGATGATGGACAATCAAGACGTGCTAGCCGAGCTGCTGACCATCGAGCAGGGCAAATCGCTGTTCGAATCCAAGGGCGAGATCGGCTCGGCCGCGTCCTACATCTTGTGGTTCGCCGAAGAAGGCCGCCGCACCTATGGCGACGTCGTACCGTCGCCGTGGGCGGACCGCCGCATCCTGGTGACCAAGGAGCCGGTCGGCGTCATCGCCGCCATCACGCCGTGGAATTTCCCGTCCTCGATGCTGGCCCGCAAGCTCGGCCCGGCACTCGCCGCCGGCTGCACCGCGGTGGTCAAGCCGGCTTCGCAGACGCCGTACTCGGGTCTGGCCTGGGGCGCGCTCGCCGAGGAAGTCGGCTTCCCCAAGGGCGTCGTCAACATCCTGACCGGCTCGGCCAGCGAGATCGGCGACGAGATCTGCGCCAATCCGCTGGTGTCGAAGATCACCTTCACCGGCTCGACCGAGGTCGGAAAGCTTCTCATTCAGAAGTCGTCGGTCACCGTCAAGAAAGTGTCGATGGAGCTCGGCGGCAACGCGCCGTTCATCGTCTTCGATGATGCCGACGTCGAGCGGGCGGTTGCCGGCGCGATCACGGCCAAGTATCGCAATTCCGGCCAGACCTGCGTCTGCACCAACCGCTTTCTCGTCCAGGCCGGCATCTATGACAAGTTCGTCGAGAAGCTCGCCGCCGCCAGCAAGGGCCTGAAGGTCGGTTCGGGCCTCGAAGAGGGCGTGCAGCAGGGGCCGCTGATCGACGAGAAGGCGGTCGAAAAGGTCGAGGAACTGATCGCCGATGCGACGTCGAAGGGCGGCAAGGTCGTTGCCGGCGGCAAGCGCCATGCGCTTGGCGGCTCGTTCTTCCAGCCGACGGTCATCGCCAATGCGACGCCCAAGATGCGGTTCATGAAGGAAGAGATCTTTGGCCCGGTCGCACCCGTGTTCAAGTTCGAGACCGAGGAAGAGGCAATCGCGCTCGCCAACGACACCGAGTTCGGCCTCGCCTGTTATTTCTACACCGGCGATCTCGGTCGTGCCTTCCGGGTCATGGAAGGCCTGAAATACGGCATGGTCGGCGTCAATGAGGGCCTGATCACCACGCCGGAGGCACCGTTCGGCGGCGTCAAGGAATCGGGACTCGGCAAGGAAGGCGGACATCAAGGTATCGAGGACTACCTCGACACGAAATATGTCTGCATCGGCGGACTCGGCCTCTAATGGGCCGGCTTTGCCAACGCCTCACACCACCTCCAGAGAACAGCCGCACAAGCTAGTCTACTACAGAACCATTCTTCCGGATCTTCTCGAAAACAAACAGCTTGCCTTCGCGCACGCTGCCTTCAAGTGATCTCGCCTTCGCCAGATGCGCCGCAATCGCGCTGGCCAGCATGCAGCCCGTCCCGCGCATCGATACGGCAAGGCGCGGTATGTCAAAGCGGATTGGTTCTTGATCCAAGCGCAACAGAATATCGGTCGATCGAGGTCCAGCCGCGTGGCCGCCCTTGATCAGCAGGGCCTGCATCCCGGCCACCAGCAATTCCTGGCCTTGCCACACTGCGCCGCCTTCATCCACTGCTGGCTCTGAGCCAACAAGAAGCGCCAGCTCCATGAGATTGGGCGTGACGAGGCGGCAAAGCGTCATCAAATTGCGCTTCATGGCGGCGACGGCCCTTGCGTCCAGCAGCGCCCGGCCTGACGTCGAGGCCAGCACCGGATCGAGCACTGCCGGCACCTGCGGATTTTCGCGTAGCACAGCCGCGACGGCAACGACGATCTCGGCCGTTGCGAGCATGCCGATCTTAATTACCGCCACCTTGTTGGCCTGCAGCGCGGCGCGCATCTGATCGGCCACAAGATCGGGCTGCGAAGGATGGATTTCCATCACGGCTTCGTGCGTCTGCACCGTCAGCGCTGTGACAGCCAGGCAGGTGCGCACGCCAATGGAAGAGATCGTCTCGATATCGCGTGCAATTCCAGCCCCACCGCTGGAGTCTGATCCGCCGACCACGAGCACATGCGGTTCTCGCCTCAGCGCCATGGCTTTGTCTTTTCGATCCATTCTCGCGTGCGCGCTTCGGGATCGGCATTCAACGTGATGTCGGTGACCACCGCCGCGCTGTCCGCGCCAGCCTCGAAGATACCGTCGAGCCGGTCAGGGGTGAGGCCGCCAATGGCGACCAATGGGATGGGTGCTGCCCGGCGCTTCCACTCGCTGATCCGCTCGAGCCCTTGCGGCGCCCATTTCATCTGCTTCAGGACGGTGGGATAGATGGGGCCGAGCGCGATATAGTCGGGCTCGGCAGCGATGGCCGTTTCCAGTTCTAGATGATCGTGCGTGGAAAGCCCGAGCTTCAATCCGGCGTACTTAATCGCCAGCAGGTCGGCCGCAGCCAAATCCTCCTGGCCGAGATGGACGAAGTCGCAGCCTTCCTCGATTGCCGTGCGCCAATAGTCGTTGACGATCAGTTGGCAACCTTGGACCGCGCAGACGCCGTTCGCGCGGCGGATTTCCGTCCGCAGCGTGGCCTCGTCCCTATCCTTGATGCGCAACTGAACCAGCTTGACGCCAAGCGGCACCAGCCGTTCGATCCAGGCGGAGCTGTCGACGATCAGGTAGAACGGATCGAGCTTCATGAAAAAACCGCCCTGCCAATTGTCGGCGTCGACGGCACGGCGACGTCGCGCGGTTCGAGCATTCCCGAGCTGAAAGCTTCACGGCCGGCATCGACCGCCTTGCCGAACGCACGCGCCATGCCGACCGGATCGGCCGCCTTGGCGACCGCGGTGTTCAGGAGTACGGCATCAAAGCCGAGCTCCATGACGGTTGCCGCGTGCGACGGCCGTCCGAGCCCCGCATCCACGATCAGCGGAACGCCTGGGAAATGGCCGCGCATCGAGCGCAGCGCCGTGATGTTGATCGGTCCGAGAGCGGAACCGATCGGCGCGCACCACGGCATCAAGACCTTGCAGCCCGCCGCAAGCAGCCGCTCGGCAACGACAAGGTCGTCGGTAGTATAGGGGAATACAGCAAAACCGTCCTCGCACAGGATGCGGGCGGCTTCGACCAGACCGAACACATCCGGCTGCAGGGTGTCGTGGTTGCCGATCACTTCGAGCTTGACCCAGCTCGTACCGAAGACTTCGCGCGCCATTTTCGCAGTCGTGACCGCTTCCTTGACGGAGTGGCAGCCAGCAGTGTTGGGCAGGATTCTGACGCCGAGCGAGCGGATCAACGACCAGAATTTTTCGCCGGCCCTGCCGCCTGCCATTTCACGGCGCAAGGAGACGGTCAGCACCGACGTGCCCGACGCCTTGACCGCATCGGAAAGGATAGCCGGCGAAGGATATTGAGCCGTGCCGAGAAGCAGGCGGGAGGGAAGCGTCGTCCCGAGAAGATCGAACATGGCTAGCCTCCCTGCATGGGCGAGAGGATTTCGATCCGGTCGCCGTCGTTCAATTGGAATTCCGCCCGGCTGGCTTTGTGCACGAGGTCGTTGTTGACGGCGGTCGCGAGCCAATCGCCCTCATAGTCAAGCGCGGCAAGCAGCTCGGCCAGCGTGGTGGCGGCAACCTCATGCACTTTGCCGTTGACCATCAGTTTCATGAGCAAGCTCCTTGGTTCCGTCTTGATTGAAAACCAGGTCGGCAGCCTGGCGCGCCATGGCGGGAGCCAGGAGAAAACCGTGACGATAGAGCCCGTTGATCGCGATGATCTCACCGTTCGTTTCGGCGCGCGGCAAATTGTCGGGAAAGGCTGGACGGACGCCAACACCGGTTTCAACGATCTCGGCCTCGCCAAAGGCCGGATGGAGGGCATAGGCGGTACCCAGCAGCTCCAACATGGAGCGCGCCGTAACCGGTCCGGCGGACTGGCTTTCAATCATCGTCGCACCAACCATGAAACGGTGGTCGGTGCGCGGCACTGCATAGAGTGGAAAGCGCGGATGCAGCAGCCTGACCGGGCGCGACAGCGAGGTATCAGGGGTGCGCAGGATGAGCATTTCGCCGCGAACGCCGCGCAACCTGTCATCGGCGGCTGCCATTCCCGTGCAATCGATCTGACGATCGAAACCAAAAACATGCTGGGCGTCGGCGCCGAAGTGGAATTCGACACCCATGGCCGCGAGCTTGTCATGAAGCGCTGCCATCGCCTGGCGCGGATCGAGATGGCCCTCATCGGGAAAGAGCAATCCGCGGCGGAAGCGGCCGGCTAAGTCGGGCTCCAGCAAGGCAATTTCATCTTCCTCGACGCGCCGATAGCCCGTCGTGCGGCTGGCGAACCGGTCGAGCTCGCCCGCATCGCGCGGCGCGGCCACGACCAGCGTTCCGGTCCGCGTCACCTGGCCGGGCGTTGCGGCATCCCACCAGTCGGCGGCACCGCGCCCGAGATCCAGCACCGGCTGCTCGGCGCTTTCGCGCTCGCACCATGGCGCCAACATGCCGCCGGCGAACCACGACGCATTGCCCCCAAGGCCAGGCCTTGTCTCGGCAACGGAAACCGCCGCGCCGCGTGCGGCGAGCTCGAAGGCGGCGGTGAGGCCGGCAACGCCGGCCCCTTTGACCAGCACCTTCATGATGGCTCATGCGCCTGTGGCGAAAGCGGTGCGCCGGTCTCGTCCGCCGGCACGTAGAGATCGCCGCCCTCGCGGTATTTCGCCGCCATCGCCGCCATGCCCTCTTTCTGTGCCTCGGCGCGGATGTCGTGAGAGATACGCATGGAGCAGAATTTCGGTCCGCACATCGAGCAGAAATGCGCCACCTTGTGCGCCTCCTTGGGCAAGGTCTGGTCGTGGAAGGACCGCGCGGTTTCCGGGTCGAGCGACAGATTGAACTGGTCCTCCCAGCGGAACTCGAAGCGCGCGCGGGAAAGCGCATCATCCCTGACTTTCGCTGCCGGATGGCCCTTCGCCAGGTCGGCGGCGTGGGCGGCTATCTTGTAGGTGATCACGCCGATCTTGACGTCGCTGCGATCGGGAAGGCCGAGATGCTCCTTGGGCGTGACGTAGCAGAGCATGGCGGTGCCGAACCAGCCGATCATCGCGGCGCCAATGCCTGAGGTGATGTGGTCGTAGCCCGGCGCGATGTCGGTCGTCAGCGGTCCAAGCGTATAGAACGGCGCCTCGCCGCAGACAGCGAGCTGCTTGTCCATGTTCTGCTTGATCTTGTGCATCGGCACGTGGCCGGGGCCCTCGATCATCACCTGGCAATCCTTCGCCCAGGCGATCTGCGTCAGCTCGCCAAGCGTTTCCAACTCGGCGAACTGCGCCGCGTCGTTGGCATCGGCGATCGAGCCCGGACGAAGGCCGTCGCCGAGCGAGAAGGAGACGTCGTAGGCTCTGGCGATGTCGCAGATCTCGGCGAAATGCTCGTAGAGGAAGCTCTCCCGGTGATGGTGCAGGCACCATTTGGCCATGATCAAGCCGCCGCGCGAGACGATGCCCGTGACCCGGTCAACGGTCAGCGGGATGTAATGCAGCCGCACGCCGGCGTGGATGGTGAAATAGTCGACGCCCTGTTCGGCCTGTTCGATCAGCGTGTCGCGGTAGACCTCCCAGGTCAGATTCTCGGCAATGCCGTTGACCTTTTCGAGCGCCTGATAGAGCGGCACCGTGCCGATCGGCACCGGCGCATTACGCACGATCCATTCGCGGATGTTGTGGATGTTGCGGCCGGTCGAGAGGTCCATCACCGTGTCGGCGCCCCAGCGGATGGCCCAGACCATCTTTTCCACTTCCTCGGCCATCGACGAGGTGACCGCCGAGTTGCCAATATTGGCGTTGATCTTCACCAGGAAATTGCGGCCGATGATCATCGGCTCACTCTCGGGATGATTGATATTGGCGGGAATGATCGCGCGTCCGCGAGCCACCTCGTCGCGCACGAATTCCGGCGTCACGAAGTCTGGAATCGCCGCGCCGAAGGCTTCGCCGTCGCGCTCAAGCTGGCCGCGCAGCATCTCGCGGCCAAGGTTCTCGCGGATGGCGACGAACTCCATTTCAGGCGTGATGATGCCGGCGCGCGCATAGGCAATCTGGGTCACTGCCTTACCGGCCTTAGCTCTGAGCGGCCGGTTGCGTATGGGAAATTCCGGTGTCAGGCGCTCGCCAGTCGCAAATCCATTGTCTTCCGGCTGGACATGACGGCCGTCATAGGCTTCGACATCGCCGCGTGCCGTAATCCATTCATGGCGAAGCCGGGCCAGGCCTTTTTCGATACTGGTTTCGACAGTCGGGTCGGTATAGGGGCCGGACGGATCGTAGACGGTGATGGGCGGCTCGCCGGCCGTCGGGTGGACGGAGATTTCGCGCATCGGCACCTTGATGTGCGGATGGAGGACGCCAGACTTGTGGATTTTCCGTGAGGCAGCCAGCGGCCCTGTCGACACGGCGGGGGTGAGGGCATTCATCTTTAGGCTCCTTTGCTCATGCATTGGAGACCCAGTTCTGTGCCGGAAGGATGAAAAGACGCTTCTGTGGACCTGCCGAAACAGGACCTCGGGCGTGAACTCCCGCAGAGCGCTTGCACCGTCCCTACGCCAGTATGAACTGGATCAGGTTCAACGGGTCACTGCGCCGCGAAAGCCAGCAGTATCTCAGCCCCTTGCCGGGACTCCCCTGGTGAATGCCTCAGGTTGAACGGGCCGGCGCGGCTTTGTCAAGCGCATTTGGCCCGCCCACTGTCAAATCAACCAGGACCGCGTCGTCTTCTTGGCAATCTGGCATCTGCCCCTGCTCTGTTCCACATCCTATTTGGGTGCAAGGCCACCACTCAGCGGAACCCTCAGAGAAGGAAACCGTCCAGATTTGGCTAGTCTGCTCGACGATAAGTCCAGAGCTGTGCCGGCGGTATGTTGCGGACGACGAAGTCATAGTGGGAAACCACGTAACGGTCTGGCATCTTGATCACCGGCGACAGAGGTCCGTATGTGATCTGAATCACGGGCCGGCCGGCAGGAATACGGGCAAGCAGATCCTCAACCAGCGCGACACGCTGTTGCATTGGAAAGCTCAACAGCGGGACTGCACTTATAACACAATCGAACTGTTCACCTTTGCGCTCACCCAGCGCTTCGTCCAGCGCAAATGCGTCGCCCAATCTGAAGTCCACATTCGGAAAGCGTTGCACCAGGCCGTCGTAGAAAATCCTGGAATATTCGACTGAAACCAGCTGGCGCGGCTTGATTCCCCTGGCCAGGATCGCCTTTGTGATGACACCGGTTCCCGCGCCAAGCTCCAGAATCGGCAATCCTGACCGTGGGTTCACCACGCTTGCCATCCGGCGTGCCGCATAAACCGAAGTGGGAATAAGGGCTCCCACGCCCTTCTTGTCCTTCTGCCAGCCTTTGAAGAATTGGACTTCTTCCTCAAACCTTTTGCCGAGCCGCTCCTTCAGTCGCAAAATCATATCTTCTCCCTGCGTCAGCCGCTTACCCAACGTCATGAATTTGGCAAAGCGCGTTTTGGCCAATCTCGCCACCCTTTACAAGCCCGTTAAGACTGCTTGCCTGTCACGACGCGGTCAGCATGAATTGCCCATTAACGCACTTTCATGTTTGCTGGGCCTATGTTTCGCCCTCGCCTGCTGCCCGAAAAAAGTTTCCCGAGCTATGCGTATCTGCCCGGCAAATATCCGCATCCGGTGCGTGATCCCTTGGGCCACAGTTACCGATCAGATCCGGTGACCGTCGCCGTTGGCGAAGCGCTTGGCTCAGATGTGTTTCGATGGGGAATCGACCTTTTCAATCACGGCTACTACTGGGAAGCCCATGAAGCCTGGGAGCCTCTCTGGCAGGCTGCGAAACAAAGTGCTCAGCACCGCCTGTTCTTCAAGGGACTAATCCTGTTGGCGGCGGCCGGCGTGAAGATCCGTGAGGGAAAGCGGGTGGCTGCGGCGCGCCATGCGACAAGAGCTGCAGGGCTTTTTCGTCAGGTGGGGAGTCCGGGCGGCCTGTTTGAGAAAGCACTGGGAATGACACCTGCCGCGCTCGCTGAACATGCCCAAGCGATCGTAGCTTACCCGGTTGTTCTCCGGGAGCCAAAGTCTGCCGAGCCTGAGCCCGCCTTTAATTTCATACTCGCACCAGTATCCGAGAGCGTTTGATCGGCAATTCAGTGGTTCAAGTGTCCAGCTAGCTTTGTAGCAGGAAATGGGCTGTGAAAACCGCTCACCACCCGCATGCGTCACAAACAATAAGAGTGCAGTAATGTTTTATGGGCAACTCGCGGCCGCTTCGATGTCGATGGTCTTGAAGGTCGGGGGGCTGACCGGTCGCGCTCGTAGCCAATCGATTGATGACAGAGATGCCGGCCAGGCTTCAATGACGGGGATGGCGAAAAGCTGAGTGCTCGGGCTTGCGGGCCGAGCTTGTCGGCCGCTCGATGGAAAGTGTCATTTGAGGTGGGGTCTCGGCCGCGTGCAGCTGAAAGACACGCTCGTCCAGTTCCTTGTCCACTTCCGTCAGACGATGATTGAGGCGAAGGTAGTCCGTCCAGGTCGGCGTGCGAAACGTTTCTGTCCAATGCATAGGCTTCTGCAAGTTCCGCTGGAGCGTCCAGTTCCGAGCACCGACGCGGCTGTGTACATGGCGCCGCTGCCGCATGAGGTCGAGGAAGGCCTCGAGATTTCTCTCGGCTATCAGATATTCGACCTTGACCACGATCGGGCCGCTCCTCGGCTTCAAATTGAGAGAGACAGCTGGGGCATCGAATTCCTCCAAGGGATCGGGCTCGGAGTCGCGGCGCTCGCGAAGAGGAAAGAGAACGCCGGCTGCAGCGACGATCAACAGGGCTCCAGCGGAACCCTCTAGCGCCCAGGTCAGCGAATGGTTTTCGGCCACCGTGCCCCACACCCAGCTGCCTAGCGCGATGCCACCATCTATCAAAGCATAGTAGATCGAAATGGTGCGCCCCACGACCCAGCGCGGGCTCGCCAGCTGCACGCTCACACCAACCCCGGACCAGGCGGTGACCCAGCCCGCGCCGCCCAAGGCGAGTGCGATTGCCGCCACCGCAATCGAAGTTGTCAGTGCCAGGGAGAGAGAACACGCCGCGCAGGCCACGCAGGAAAGCCTCATCAGCCTTTCTTGCGACAAGCTCCGTCTGAACAGGCTGTTGGAGAGGCCGGCGAAGACGGCACCGGTCCCGAAGCCGGCCATGAGCGCGCCATAGGCAAGCGGGCCTCCTCCCAGCTGGTCGCGGACAACCACCGGCAGCAGCGCGAGTATGGCGATGCTCGCCAGGCCAAAGAGGGTTCCGCGCGCGATCGCTGCCTTGATCTCCGATGACATCGCCGTGAAGCGCAGCCCGTCATAAATTGCCGTCCTCATCGACTCGCGTGGAAGAGGGGAAGAACGAACCTTCCACTTGCACCGCCAAATGGTGGCCAAGGGTACGAAATAGGTGAGCGTGGTCAGGGCGAATGCCGCCATGAGGCCAAATGAGGCAACCACAATGCCGCCGAGCGCCGGGCCAACAGTCCGGACGGTGTTGAAGCCGACAGAAAGCAGGGTGACGGCAGCGGGAACATCGCGTCGATCCACGATATCGCCAACCGACGCTTGCCAGGCCGGATCATTGAGAGCACCGCCGCTTGCGATCAAGAAACTGAAGCCGAGGATCATCCACGGACTGACAAAGCCCAGCGCCACGGACGCCGTCAGCATCGCGGACGCAATCACCATAAGGCACCGACCGGCGAACATGACCCGGCGCCGGCTGAAATTATCGGCGAGAGCCCCGGCAAAGACGGACAAGACGAAAGCGGGCAGGTTCGATGAAGCCTGCACCAACGCAACCATCAGATCGGAAGTGGAGATCGTTGCCATCAGCCAGCTGATGGCGACAGTCTGCATCAACCAGCCGAGGCTTGAAACCTGCGTCGCGAGCCAGATCGAACGAAAGGTGGGCTGCAAAAGTGGCCCAAAGGTCGTTGGTGCAGCCAAATCTTCGTTTGATCCAGCCACCCTACTCATTTTGCGAACCTTTGCTTTCCGTTATTGTCGTTTCCCATGTAATCTAGGCTGAACCGTGGCGGCTGGAAGAATAGAGAGGAACTGTTTGCCTCCGACGAGTGCAGCACAGTTTCCTCGGCATTGAGGGTCGCGGCACGCGGGCGTGGGCCGGCTCACTCGCCTTCGAAGATGTCTTGTTAAGGTCGGATTCACTTGTCGCTTAACGCACCAGGCTTCATCAACGCGCACTTTGCCGAGCGATGCCTTTTCGCGAAACGCGACCCTGTTCTTTGTTGAAGACTCATTCATCAGCGGCTTTCGATGCGCTGCGTGTGGCTTAGGGAGAGTGAGGACGCTTGCAGATCTTCGACAGGATCGATTCACTGATAGGCGCAGACGATTGCCGGGCCGCGATCGAAGAGGCGCGCGCCTTGCTACTTCGATTCGAACAAAGGTCTGATGCGCTCACGCATGCGATAGACGACTTTCTGCTCGACCTGATAACGCTGGCTTTCATTGTTGAATGTTACGGACGCGGCTTTGAACTTTTGGCGCGAACGCTGGCCCGTAGAAGACTGGCAAAGGTCAGGCTTTTGTCGGAAGGGGTCGATTCCGCCAGAGAGAAATGACGCCCAAAGCTTGTTGCTAACCGGCTATCGCGCCGCGTTCCGCCACAGTGACGAAGGCAATTGACGACGTTCGACCACCAAAAAATAGGCGGAAAACCGGGGCCCTTTATGAGGCAGACTGGGTGCGGATTGTTCCGCGAATCTGAAAACTCTGGGTCCATTTCGTGGCGTCCGGCCGTCCGCTGGCCTTCATCGCGGCAATCGCCGCCCGCCGCCTCAGATGCCGCCCATGCAGAGGTACTTCATTTCAAGATAGTCTTCGAGGCCATGGCGGGAACCTTCCCGCCCGATGCCGGACTGTTTTATCCCACCGAAGGGCGCGGCTTCTGAGGACATGCGTCCTGTGTTGATCCCCACCATGCCATATTCCAGCGCCTCGGCCACACGCCAGACACGCTTCAGGTTCGAAGCATAGAAGTAGGCGGCGAGGCCGTATATCGTATCGTTGGCCTCACGCACGGCCTGATCAGCATCCTCGAAGCGGATAATCGGCGCCAAGGGTCCAAAGGTCTCTTCTTGCGCCAGGATCATTTCCCTTGAGACGTTGCTGAGGATCGTCGGCTGGAAAAAGTTGCCATTGCTGCCGATCCGGCCGCCGCCACATCGGATCGCGCCACCTTTGGCCAAGGCATCGGCAATGTGAAGTTCGACCTTGGCCAGTGCATGCCCGTCGATCAGCGGACCGATGGCGACACCTGGATCGAAGCCGTCGCCGACCTGAAGCTCACGGACACGCTCCACGAATTTGGCGACGAATTCGTCATGAACGCCCGACTGGACGTAAAGCCGGTTGGCGGAAACGCAGGTCTGGCCGGCATTGCGAAACTTGGCCTGGATCGCGCCGTCGACGGCAGCATCGACGTCGGCATCATCAAAGACGATGAAAGGCGCATTGCCACCCAACTCTAGACCGACTTTCTTTATCTGGTCCGAGCACTGGCGCATGAGCAATCGGCCGACCTCGGTCGAACCGGTGAAACTGATCTTGCGGACCTTGGGGTTGAAGCAGAGTTCGCGGCCGACCGTATCGCCTTCGGAGGCGTAGATGAGGTTGACGACGCCTTCGGGAAACCCGGCAAGGTGGGCCAGAGCAAACATTGCACCTGCCACCAGGGGCGTCTGTTCAGCAGGTTTGAGCACAATAGTGCAGCCGGCGGCGAGAGCCGGCGAAATCTTGCGCGCAACCATTGAAGCCGGAAAGTTCCAGGGCGTAATCGTACCGACGACGCCGATCGGCTGTTTGATAACCAGCATGCGACGGTCTGCAGAGGGCGCCGAGATCGTCTCGCCGTAGATGCGGTTGGCCTCTTCGGCGTACCATTGCAGATACGCGGCCGCATGCGCCACCTCAGACTTCGCTTCGGCGAGCGGCTTGCCCATTTCCGCGGTGAGAATGGCGGCAAGATCATCGGTGTGATCGACGATCAGTTGGTGCCAACGCCAGAGGATGTCGCTGCGCTCGCGCGCGGTCAGTGCGGCCCATTCAGGTTGCGCCACGCAGGCTTTGTCGATCGCCGTGCGCGTCTCCTCAACACCCATGTCGGGCAATTCCGCCAGCACCTCGCCGGTCGAAGGGTTTGATACCTCGAAGGTCCGCTCACTTGCTGGGGTGCCAAGAGCCGGCACCCGGTCAATGGCTCCGAACAGCTCGCGCGACTTCAGGTGGCGAAGCAGTGGCTCGTACAGGGGCAAACCCGTATCCTCCTCGATGCGTGTTTAAACGCGACGTATTTTGGATTTATCCGCGCGCCTCAGCTATCGCATAGGGCCTGGGTGAAGGGCCACTAGGCCCACTCGGTTCCACTCTGGGCATCGACCCATATCGTTTGAGGCTCGCGCAGACGAAGTCACCCTGCCGCGCTGTCAAATACTCCAACTGATCGTTGCGGCCAACCGCTCAAGGTTGGATCGTGTGAGCTGAAGCTGCACAGGGCTAATCGCAGCGCGGGGCTATCCCTGATCTACGATCTTGATTTGACGATAAGAGCGTTCCTTGCGCACCATCTCGTACGATTCGATGTAGGCCATCCCAAGAAGGTATCCCAGCAAGTGCAGTTTGTGAGAGGCTGCCACGAGATGCAGTTCTTTGAGATTGGCACTGATGAAGGCAAGTGCCTCGCCACGGTTGGTAACCAGTCCCTTCTTTTTCATAGCACGAACCCTGCTGCCACAATTGACCCCACCTTGATTGAGCGCGATTTTATCAGTTCAGATGCTTTCCGACGCAGGCTTCGACCGGCATATCCATGCCGATGTCGAGGATCGGCGCGCTGTGCGTAAGCCACCCAACAGAAATGAGATCGACTCCCGTTGCCGCGATGGCTGGTGCCGTTGACGGCGTTATGCGCCCCGAGGCCTCGGTGGTCGCGCGGCCGTCGACCATTGCGACCGCCCGGGTGAGTTGCTTGACGGACATATTGTCCAGCAGGACGGCGTCCACCCCGGTGGCTAGTGCGATCTCGAGCTGGTCCAGTGTGTCGACCTCGACCTCAACCTTGACCATATGCCCAACGGCGGCGCGCGCCCGCTCAATGGCCGTGCGGATGTCGCCGGCAATGGCGATGTGATTGTCCTTGATGAGCACCGCATCATCGAGCCCGAAGCGGTGGTTGGCGCCGCCGCCAGCGCGCACGGCATATTTTTCCAGCGCGCGTAGGCCCGGAGTCGTCTTTCGCGTACACACGATCCTTGCTTTTTGTCCACGCACCGCCTCGACGATCTCGGCTGTTGCCGTCGCAATGCCGCTGAGATGGCAGAGAAAATTGAGCGCTGTACGCTCGGCCGCAAGCATGCCACGCGCCGGTCCACTCACCGTTGCAATGGTCTCACCCGCCGCGACCTTGCTGCCGTCCAGGCGTCCAAAACGTATGTCGATCGACGGATCAACAAGCATGAAAGCGTAGGCTACCAGATCAAGACCGGCAAGAACGCCAGACTGCCGCGTTCTGAAGGCAAAGGTGGCCTTGCAGTCAAAGGGCACAATCGCATCGCTGGTAAGATCGCCGGCTTTGCCCAGATCCTCCAGAAGAGCGCTCCGCACGATCGGTTCGATTACGATACCCGGAAGAGGTGGAGGTGACGTCATCAGGCACTCCGTTCCGCGGGCCGCAGACTAAGTTCGGCCGCAACCGTCATTGCTGAGGCGAGGGTCAAGCGCGAAGACCGGGCCTGCGCGCTGCGTGTGGGGAAGTCCGACCTGTAATGCGAGCCACGGCTTTCCTCGCGCCGAAGCGCTGCAATGGCGATCATCAGCGCGACCAAGGCGGGATCGGAAGCGGCAGTGTTGCGAACCGCGATCGGCAGCAGCGTTTCCACGGTGTCGGATAGTGCTTGCCGGTCCCGTATAACACCGAGCCCATTAGAGACCGCGTGGCGAACGGAGGAGGGGTCGGGCCGCGGGGGTGCGGTTGCGACAAGCCTTGGCCACTGCCAGCCTGCAGGAGCGGCAGCTACGCTTTGCGCGACCCACAACGAGGTCGTCACGGCCTCGGTCAGCGAGTTGCTGGCAAGCCGGTTCGCCCCGTGCAGACCGGTGCAGGCAACCTCACCGCAAGCCCACAAACCTGGCACCGTGCTGCGGCCCGCGGCATCCACGGCCACGCCGCCCATGTGATAGTGTGCCGCTGGGCGAACCGGGATGGGCTCGACTGCCGGATCGATTCCGGCGTCCCGGCAATGCCGGGCAACAGCTGGGAAGCGCTTGGCGAACTTCTGGCCGAGGGACTGCCGGGCATCAAGGTAAACACGATGTCCGGTGCCAAGCTGGTGCCACACGGCACGCGCCACGACATCGCGGGATGCGAGTTCGCCGCCAAGCGTGTTGGACAGAAAGCGGTGCCCACGCTCATTGATCAGGACTGCGCCTTCGCCGCGGACCGCTTCGCTCACCAACGGCATAGGCCGCTGCGAAACGTCGAGCGCCGTCGGGTGGAACTGGATAAATTCCAGATCGGCGAGTTCTGCACCAGCGCAGGCGGCGAGCGCCAGGCCGTGCCCGAATGAGCCGGCCGGATTGGTCGTGTCTCTGAACAGGGCGCCGATACCGCCGCTCGCAAGAACCACGCGGCGCGTCGGAAATATAATCGCCTGTCCACCTTTTGCCGCCACAACGCCGCTGACCGCACCATTTTCCACAATGAGCCGGCGGGCTTCCATGCCTTCCAGAATTGTGATCGAAGGCGTTCGCCTCACAGCGATGATGAGCGCGCGTACAAGCTCGCGGCCCGTAGAGTCTCCCCCGGCATGGACGATCCGGCGACGGGAATGCGCTGCCTCGAGCCCGAGCCGCAGTGTCCCGTCCCACGAGCAGTCGAAGGCGACGCCCAGGTCCATCAAATTCTCGATGGCTCGATCTGCCGCATTCAAAACGCGTCTGACCACACTCTCGTCGCAGAGGCTATCACCTGCAGCAAGCGTGTCTGCAAGATGCAGGTCTGGACTGTCGTCAGCGCCGAGGCTTGCCGCCAACCCGCCTTGCGCGAGTGTGCTGGAGGCTTCGGTCCCGAGCCGCGTCGGGGACAGAAGGTAAACGGGATGCGGCGCCAGATGAAGCGCGGTCATCAGCCCGGCAACGCCAGCGCCGATGATCACAGGCGCTCCCCTGATGTCGCCGACCTCTGGCGTCATACGGCAAGCATCCGCTCGACAGCGCGCCGGGCCCGATCCACGACTGGAGGATCGATGGTGACGACGTGGCGGGTTTCTTCCAGCGCCGTGCGAATGTTTGCGAGCGTGATACGCTTCATGTGCGGACAGAGATTGCAGGGCCGCACGAACTCGACGTCGGGGTGCTCGATGGCGACGTTGTCGCTCATTGAGCACTCGGTCATCAACACGACGCGCGCAGGCTTGTGGCGTCCGACGAAATCCGACATCGCCGCCGTCGAACCGGCGAAATCCGCAACCGCGACAACTTCCGGCGGGCATTCGGGATGGGCAAGCACGGTAACGCCAGGATAGGCATCGCGCAGCTCGCGAATGTCGGCTGGCGTGAAGCGCTCATGCACTTCGCAATGGCCCGTCCAGGCGATGATCTCGACCGAAGTCTGTGCCGCGATATTTCTGGCCAGGTATTCGTCGGGCAGCATGATCACCCGCTGCACGCCGAGCGAGTCGATTACCGCCAACGCGTTGCCAGAGGTGCAGCAGATGTCCGACTCGGCCTTCACGGCTGCGGACGTGTTGACGTAGGTCACGACCGGCACGCCAGGGTAGCGTTGCCGCATCAGCCGCACATCGTCCGCCGTGATCGAGTCCGCCAGCGAGCAGCCGGCGCCAAGATCCGGAATGAGCACCGTCTTGTCCGGATTGAGGAGCTTCGCCGTCTCGGCCATGAAATGCACGCCGGCGAGCACGATGATGTCCGCATCGATGGTCATTGCCTTGCGGGCCAGCGCCAGGCTGTCGCCGACGATATCGGCGACGCAGTGGAAAATCTCGGGTGTTTGATAGTTGTGGGCCAGGATGACAGCGTTGCGATCGCGCTTTAGCGCCAGAATGGCGTCGACGTCGTCGCTGAAAGCCGTCCATTCCACTGGGGGGATGATGCGCTGGACGCGCTGATACAGGGACGTGGCCGAAGGTATCGTCCCGCTCACCGGCGCCTCCCGTTTATAATCCATTCGACTATAAGGGGTATATATCTAGGTCGACTATAAGCGTGTCAACCCCGAGCCAGCGGCAATTTTGTCCCCGCCACGGCAGTTTCGTCGAGCACGGCACGGCGGAACTGATAGAGCTTGGCCGGGCGGCCACCCGTATCCAGGGACGTCTCGCCAGTCTGCTCGACCAGTTCTTGCTGCTCTATGAGCCGGCGAAAGTTGGGCTTGTTGATCAGCCGGCCTGCCAGGGCTTCCACGTTCCGTTGCAGCTGCAGCAGCGTAAACACCGGCGGCATCAGCTCGAAGACAACTGGCCGGTATTTGATCTTCGAGCGCAAGCGCGCAAGGCCGGTCGCCAGGATGCGGCGATGGTCGGCAATCATTGCAGTTCCGGCTGTTGAGTCGGATGCGACCGAACGACGGTCGCGGGTGGCCTCCGCCACCAAACCGGCCTCGTAAAGCAACTCATAGCGCTTGAGCGCCAACTCTTCATTCCAGGAGCGGTCCTCGAACGCGAAAGCAATGGCAGCCCGCCGCCGCCGCTCACTGCGCGTCGCGGTTTGCTCGGCATCGGCCGCCCAGGCAAGCAGACGCGGCTTCAGAACATCCGCAATCAGTTTCGGCACTCCGAGGCGGTGGTCCTCCCACGGAAAATAATCGTACCAGCTCCGCCAGGCGCAGGTGGATGCGCCGGTGGCATGTTCCTTCCGGGTCAAAGCGAGATAGCTGATGGAAATAACGCGCTGCTGACGCCCGTCATCTGCGCGGTCGCGATCAGCGAAGGTATAGAGCTGCTCAATATAGCCGAGGGGATGACCAGTCTGCTGCTCGACCCATGCCCTTAGACCTGACTGCAGCGATCGATGCTCCAGCGCGAACGGCCCCGAGGGCAGGCAATCCCCCTGCCCGATGGTGAGGACCGCTGGTTCACCGTCATTGACGGACACGACAACGGCAATCAGCTCCGCTTCGACTTGCTTAGCCTTGGCGGCGGCCCTACCATTCCGTGTTGCTTTTGGGCGATCGTCCATGGTTGCCTGGGTTGGGCAGAGTTCCGTAAGAAGCTTCTCAATCGATTTAGGCAGCGTGTAGCAGGCTCTTTGGCCTGTCAACACCACACTCACCGTAAAGGCCTAGACCTTCGGTCTACACAAGAGTCTCGCAAACGCGAAACCGCTCGGCAGTGACGCAAGGGAAGTGGACTGGGCGCGAGATTAAGAACCCGCTTTCGCACTCGTGCGCATTCGAAGCGGCGTCGCAGCTTGCGGAATAAATAGTCAGCAAATTATTGTGCACTGCAATTTCTTCTTCGCATCTGCACAAATTTGTGGCAGATGGCTTCGGGTTGACGTTAGGTGAGGGAAGTCGGTGAGCGCAACGCGAGCAATCAGGGCCCTGACCCCACCGGACATTGCGACACGCAAGGGTGGGACGCCGCTGGTCTGTCTGACTGCCTATACAACGCCCATTGCACAACTGGTCGATGCTCACTGCGATGTCGTGCTTGTCGGGGACAGCGTCGGCATGGTGCTTCACGGCCTGCCTTCGACGCTCGGCGTTACGCTTGAGATGATGATCATGCACGGCCAGGCGGTGCGGCGAGGCCTGGAACGGGCGCTGATGGTCGTTGACATGCCGTTCGGCACCTATGAGGAAAGTCCTGGGCAGGCCTTTGACAATGCCGCCCGCGTGATGGCGCAAACCGGCTGCGCGGCGGTCAAGCTCGAAGGCGGCGAAAGCATGGCCGCGACGATGCGCTTTCTTGCTGCGCGTGGCGTGCCGGTGATGGCTCATGTCGGCCTGACGCCGCAGGCGGTCAATGCATTCGGCGGCTACCGCGTCCAGGGGCGAGGCGACGATGCTGACCGCATCCAGCGTGACGCGGTCGCGGTCGCCGAAGCTGGCGCCTTCGCGGTCGTGCTGGAGAAGATCCCTGAAGCCCTGGCGCGGCGGATCACGCAGGAGATTGCAATCCCGACCATCGGCATTGGCGCCTCGCCGGCCTGCGACGGCCAGATCCTGGTCGTTGACGACATGCTGGGCCTGTTCGGCGCCTTTCGTCCAAAGTTCGTCAAGCGATACGCCGAGCTGGGCGAGGCGGCTTCCGCGGCAATCTCGGCCTACTCGCACGACGTTCGTGAGCGCCGCTTTCCAGCGGCAGAACACGTGTTCGGCGACGAGCCGAAGACCTGAAAAGAGGAGATCCAACGTGGGCATTCCCATTATTCGGACAGTTGCTGAACTGCGCAGCATAGTAGCCGTGTGGCGCCGGGATGGTTTGAAGGTGGGGGTCGTACCGACCATGGGAGCTCTCCACGAGGGTCACCTCAGCCTGGTGCGTGCCGCCCTCGCAAAGGCCGATCGGGTGATCGTGACGCTCTTTGTCAACCCCAAGCAGTTCAACAGCCCTGCGGATCTGATCGCCTATCCGCGCACCGAGTATGACGATGCCGTCAAACTGGCGCCGCTCGGCGCCCACATCCTCTACGCCCCGGACGCCGCGGATGTGTATCCGCAAGGCTTTGCCACGACGGTCTCGGTGAGCGCGGTGAGCGAGGGGCTTTGCGGCGCGTCCCGGCCTGGCCATTTCGACGGGGTGGCGACCGTCGTCACCAAGCTTTTTCTCCAGACCGGTGCCGATATGGCATTCTTTGGCGAAAAGGATTTCCAGCAACTGCACGTGGTGCGGCGGCTTGTTCGCGATCTCGACATCCCGATCGACATCATCGCGAGCCCGACGGTCCGCGAAGACGATGGCCTGGCGATGTCGTCGCGCAACGCACGGCTGTCGGCGGCCGAACGGAGCGCAGCACCCCGCCTGGCCGAAATCCTGTTCGAGACAGCCCGACGGCTGAACCGCGACCACTGCATCGATCGCGTGCTCGACGAAGCACGACAGGCCATCCTTGCTGCGGGATTTTCGCAGGTCGAGTATCTTGAGTTGCGCGCGGACGAGGACCTCGCCATCATCGCCGCCCCGAGCCGACCGGCGCGACTGCTCGTTGCCGCCTGGCTTGGCCAGACGCGGCTCATCGACAATGCCGAGGTGTGGTCGCCAGGCTCGGTACGAGGTTTCGTGCAGGCCGTCGTCGCAGCGTGATGTTCTTCGCTCCTCTCCCAGCAAGCAAGGAGCGCCTCCAGGGTTATGGTCGCGAGCGCCGGGCGCTGCCGCATTGGGATGTGCCGTGCACACCGCCGGCAAAAATCCGCAGGCAGTGGGCGCCTGAGTTGCTGCCCCCTAGACGCCGATCACGAGCGCGCCGCCGGTCAGCCCGGCGCCGGCCGCGGCGAGCAGAAGCCTTTCGCCCGGCGCAAGCGGGTTGGCCTGATGGGAGAGGGACAGCGACAGAGCAATTGTCGCGGCAGAGGAATTGCCGAACTCCGCAATGCTTCTCACCACCTTCTCAGGGTCAATATCGAGTTTGTCGGCCACGGCATCGAGAATGCGGGCGTTGGCCTGGTGTGGAACAAACCGATCCACGGCCTGAGCTGAAACGTTCGCTATTTCCAGCGCCTCGGCCGAACAGCGCGTCATCATCTCGACCGCCTTGGCGAACACGGCGCGTCCATCGGCGATTGTCATGCGGGTCTCGGCTATGTCGAAATCTCCGGCAAACGGCCGGCTGCTGCCGCCTGCCGGGATCTGAATCAGGCCATAACCGGACCCGTCGGAATCCAGCGAAGCGCCGAGGACACCGTGATGCGGGTCGGACGACGGGACCAGCAAAAGCGCGCCTGCCGCGTCGGCGAACAGCACCGCGCTGGCGCGTTCGGCCGGGTTGATGCGGCGGCTCAGAATGTTGGCGGCGATGACCAGCGCCGGCTTGCCGTGGGTGCGCACGAAGGCGTCGGCGAAGGTAAGCGCATAAACGAAACCGGCGCAGGCGCCGGCAAGATCGACCGCGCCGGCATGAGCAAGGCCCAAACGGTGCGCGATTAACGGCGCACTTGGCGGCAGCAGATGATCGGGCGTCGATGTTGCCAGCAGCAGAAGGCCGACCGCGGCCCGGTCGATCGCAGCCATGTCCAGCGCCATATCTCCCGCATTCCCGGCCAGGCCCGACAAGGTGTCGGAGGGCTCCGCCCAGCGGCGGGACCGGATGCCGGTCCGCCTCTCAATCCAGCCGGCCTCCAGGCCAAGCGAGGCTTCAATCTCGGCATTCGGCACGACCCGCGCCGGCGCGTGGTGGCCGAACCCAACGATTTTCGCGCCTCGGATCATCGGGCTTGCCCAACAAGGTCGGCGGCCTGGTCAATTGTGTCATGCAGGCGACCAAGCTCGCTGGCGCTTACGCAATAGGGCGGCAGGAGATAAATCACATTGCCGAGTGGGCGTACCAGGAGATCGCGCTCAAGGAAGAAAGCGCGCAGCTTCGGGCCGATTTCAGCCAGGTAGCCGGAGTTGGCGACCGCCAGTTCGAAGGCGGCAATCGTGCCAGTCACCCGGACATCGGCGAAGCGGGAATCTTCGGCAAAGCGGCGAGCCCCTTCGGCTTGCAGTCGCGACAGGGTTGTGACGCGATCGATGACCGGCTCATCGCGCCAGACAGCTATGTTGGCAAGTGCGGCCGCGCAGGCGATCGGATTGGCGGTATAGGAGCTCGAATGAAAGAAGGTGCGACTGCGGTCCGGCGAATAGAAGGCCAGAAAGATGGCGTCAGTGGCGAGCGTGGCGGCAAGCGGGATCGCGCCGCCGGTCAGCCCTTTCGACGTGCACAATATGTCAGGCGCAATGCCAGCCTGCTCGCAGGCAAACAGCGTGCCTGTCCGCCCCCAGCCGGTCATCACCTCATCGGCGATGAACAACGTCCCTGAGGCCTCGGCGATACGTTTCAGTTCCGCAAGAATGCGGCGCGAATACATCCGCATGCCGCCGGCGCCCAGGACCAGCGGTTCGACGATCAGCGCCGCCGCCTTGCGATCACGGCTGAACGCCTCGAAGGCGTCGAGCGTTTCCTGCTCGCGGCCCTTGACCGGGAAAGGGATGCTGTCGACGTCAAAGAGCAGGGGTTCGTAGGCGGCGTTGAAGACGCCGCGGGCCCCGACGCTCATCGTCCCGATCGTGTCGCCGTGATAGCTCGATTCCATCACAACGATACGCGAGCGCGGCGCGCCGATGTTGCGGAAATAGCCGAGCGCCATTTTGAGCGCCACTTCGACACTGGTTGAGCCGCTGTCGGAATAGAAGACCCAGTCCAGACCCTTCGGCGCCAGGCCGATGAGCGCGCTCGCCAGCTCTTCGGCCGGCGCGTGGGTGAGACCGGCGAATATGATCTGGTCGAGCGTTTCGGCAGTTGAGCGGATTGCCTCGACGATCGCCGGATGGCGATGGCCGTGGGTCACCACCCACCATGAGGATATCGCGTCGAGGATACGCCTTCCGTCATCCGTCTGCAGGTATGCGCCTTCGGTCCGAACGATCTTCGGCAGAGCCGGTTCGACGGCGTGCTGGGTAAAGGGATGCCAGACGGCTGAGCGGCTCATAGGCTGGCCTGCTGAAAAGGCGCCATGTCGAAATGCGCTGCCATGGCCGACAGGAGAGTGTCGGGCCCCAGCAAATCGAGGAAAGGCAAGCGGCCAAGCACACGCACCTTGCCGATCGCAGCGATGGTGCATTCCGTGTCGGGCATAGGGTCGCCGATGAATGCGACGCCCAAAAGCGGAATGTCGCGGCGGCGCAGCGCCTCGATCGAGAGAAGCGTGTGGTTGATCGTGCCGAGAGCCGTGCGCGCACAAAGCACGACCGGCGCGCGCCAGCGGGCGAACACATCGATGAACAGGACGTTGCGGTTGAGCGGCACCATGAGACCGCCGGCTGCCTCGACGATCAGCGGGCGCGCCGTTATGGGCAGAACGAGGCGGTCGGGATCGATCAAAACGCCATCGAGTTCGGCGGCACGATGCGGCGAGAGCGGTCGGACCAGCCGCCAGGCTTCCGGGACGATCCGCTCTGGGGGAAGCTCCGCGAGTCTTACTACCGTCTGGGTATCGGTTTCGCCATCGAGCCCCGACTGCACCGGTTTCCAGTAGGCGCCGTTTAGCAGCCTGGCCAGACCGGCCGCAACAACCGTCTTGCCGATGCCGGTGTCCGTGCCGGTGATGACGAAGGTTTGATTCATGCCGCCATTCGCTCCCATTCCTCTGCCAGTGCCTTGATCATGGCAGCGACGTCAGCCTGCTCGACATTGAGCGTCAGTGAAATCCTGAGCCGGGCAGTGCCCTCGGGCACCGTCGGCGGGCGGATACCGCGCACATCGAAACCGCGCGCCTGCAGCGCGCTGGCGAGCGCCATGGCGCGGGCGTTTTCGCCGACGATGACCGGAAGGATCTGCGAGCCGCTCGGCGCGACCCCGCAGCGGACTTCGATCTCCCGGCCGGCGAAGGCGACGAGTGCTGCCAGCCGCTCGCGGCGCTCGGGTTCGTCACGCAGGATGGCCAGCGCCTCGGTTGCTGCGACCGCCATGAGCGGCGAGGGGGCGGTGGCATAGATGAAGGGCCGGCAACGGTTGATGAGATAGTCGCACAAGACGGTGGATCCGGTGACCAGCGCACCGGAGGCGCCAAGCGCTTTGCCGCAAGTGTGCAGCACGACAACATTGTCGCCGCCTTCGAGGTCGTGCGCAAGGCCGCGTCCGTCGCGACCATACACCCCTGTGGCATGCGCCTCGTCGATCAGCAGGAATGCGTCGTGTCGGTCGCCAAGTGCTGCCAGATCGGCCAGGGGCGCGCGGTCGCCATCCATGGAATAGAGGCTCTCGACCACGATCCAGGGGCGACCCGTGCCGCCCGAACGCCGCCAGGTCAAGATGGCGTCTTCGAAGCCGCCGATGTCATTATGTGGGACCTCCGCCACCGCCGCCCGGCCAGCCCGCGCGCCCTCATGGGCGCTGGCATGGATGAGTGCGTCAAGGACGACGAGATCGCCCTTTTGCGGAAGTGTGGTCAGGACGGCGAAATTGGCGACATAGCCCCCACTGAAGAAAAGCGCACGTTTGGCACCGAAGAAACGTGCCGCCTCGGCTTCGAGGGTCTCGTGCTCGGGTCCATTGCCGCGCAACAGGCGAGACCCCGTGGCGCCGATCGGCGTGCCGGCTGCGAGTGCTGCTGCGACGGCTTTGGCCAGGCGCGGCGAGGCTGCCAGGCCGAGATAATCATTGGAGGCGAAATCAAGGCCAGCCCGCGGCGACAGCGCGCGCAAACGGTTCTTGCGCGCGAGCCCGCTCAGCGTCGTCTCATAGCGGTCGAGTAAGCCCCCTGCGCTCACCGGGCGGAAAGCTCCATCGGTTCAATACCGAGCTTGCGAAAGAGCGCAGTGTCCTTATCCTCACTCGGATTGTCCGCCGTCAGCAGCGTATCGCCGACAAAGACGGAATTGGCGCCGGCAAAGAAGCACAGTGCCTGCATCTCCTCGCTCATTGCCGTGCGGCCAGCCGACAGGCGCACATAAGATTGCGGCATCAGGATACGAGCGAGCGCAATCGTTCGGACGAATTCGAGCGGCTCTATCGGCCGCTCATGACCAAGCGGCGTGCCTTCGATCGGGATCAGCATGTTGATCGGGACGCTGTCGGGCGGCTCCGGCAGATTGGCGAGCGTCACCAGCATGTCCACGCGGTCGACCGGTTCCTCGCCCATGCCGACGATGCCGCCGCAGCAGACTTTGATGCCGCTGTCGCGGACATTGGCCAACGTTTCGAGCCGGTCAGTGAACGAGCGCGTCGTGATGACTTCGCTGTAGTAGCGCTCGGACGTATCGATGTTGTGATTGTAGTAATCGAGGCCCGCTGTCTTTAGCTGCTGCGCCTGCTCAACATCGAGCATGCCTAGCGTCATGCAGGTTTCCATGCCGAGCGCCTTGACCCCTTCCACCATGGCGACCACGACCTCCATGTCGCGCGCCTTGGGGCTACGCCAAGCCGCGCCCATGCAATAGCGCGTCGCACCCGTATCGCGGGCCTTGCGGGCTTCCTCGATGACGCGTTCGACCGCCATCAGCTTCGAGGCCTTCAATCCGGAGTTGTGATGCGCGGACTGGCTGCAATAACCACAATCCTCGGGGCAGCCGCCGGTCTTGATGCTCAGCAGCCGGCTGAGCTGAACGCGATTGGGATCAAAGTTCGCACGATGAACGCAATGTGCGCGAAACAACAGTTCGTTGAAGGGAGACTCGTAGAGGGCGCGGGCTTCGGCTTGGCTCCACAGGCGGCGGCTTCTGGCAGCTCCCCTATCTGCGGTCGAACCTTCCGTGGGCGAAACAAGCGTCATGATTTCCCCTATCCCTGAGCAGGCCCGCGCTGTTTACAGCAGGCGGTGGGTTTTTCCAGCCAAATCTGAAATTCACCGCGGGTCAAAATGTCATTTCCCTCGCAGCCAGCATAATGGGCCCAAGAACCGACCGAGGCGTGGTGTCGGCAGGACGCGGGCGCATTTGCTCGACTTGGCCTTGAGGACCCTGCCGGTTCGGCTCCTTGCCGGTGTGTCCAGAACAATCCTAATCAAGCTGGTAACATCTCATTCAGCCGGACTGTCTATAGCAACAATATGACGCCGCGCAGCAAACGTATTCTGGGCAAATCTACAGTCGTGACGATTATTGCAGTCGTCGCGACTTTCGGGCTGTCGTTCACGGCAAGACTTGGCCTGCAGATGCCGATCGACTGGCTGAGTTGGGTGGAATGCACCTTCATCCCGATTCTCATCGGACTGCCCGTCAGCGCCTTTATTTTCACCCAGGCTGAAACGATCCAGGAAACATGTGACAAGTTGGAGAAATCATACACAGCCCTGAGAGAGGCGCACGACAGGCTCACCTTCGTATCCAGTCACGACCCGATGACAGGCCTTCTCAGTCGCGGTGAATTTATCGCAAGGATGGACAGAAAGCGTGACGAAGGTGAATGCGACACACTGCTCCTGATCGATCCGGATCACTTCTCCTTGATCAACGACCAACACGGCCATTCCAAAGGTGACGAGGCTTTGGTTCGAATTGCAAAGGCGCTCGTTTATCTGACACGCCCGGGAGACTCGATCGGTCGTCTTGGCGGAGAAGAGTTTGGTGTGTTGTTACGCAGCGCGCGTAAAGAACAGGCAGCTACCATCGCGGAAAACATACGCCGTCTTGTCGAGGCGGGCCCGATGGCGAAAGGCCAACAGGACGGCGTGAAAGTGACTGTCAGCATCGGCGGCGCGGAAATCTCTCCCGATGCAGATGCTCAAGACGTCCTTCGCACCGCCGGACGATGCCTTTTTGAAGCGAAACAGCGTGGACGAAATCGTGTTTCGTTCGACTATGAATCGGCCAAATTGCGGGCCGTGACGCCATAACCCAGTTTGGGCCCAGCCTGACGCGGGCAGAGTGTTGCCTGATGGGGCCTGCTTTCGGCCTGCCCATCTGCACGACCAGCCCCAGCCACATCACAAGCCGCACAGCCTTGCGGGCCGTTTTTCCTGTAGACGGCATTGTTGGAGCCGTCTCCCAAGTGACACAAAAAAACCCGCCCCATTGTCTGGAGCAGGCCTTTGTGTGCGCGGTACTCAGAACCTTGCCGCTACGCGAAAGATAGAAGCGAATGGTAAACACCGACTGAAGGTCAGTGGCGCTTTGATGGCCTTTGGCTAGGTTCCGGCCCTCGCCAGCCGACAAATGCTCGCGAGTTGACAGGTCAATGCAGGCCGAACTCGCGCAATTCGTCCCCTCGCGATAGCGCACAAACCGGCTTTCGCTGCGCTCGCGCGGCCGCGGGAAGTCAACGGCGATGAGAAGCCACGCCGCCCTTTTCCCAGCACCCTGTCGGCGAGATAGATCGCCTAACTCGAGTTCGTGGGGAACGATGACCATGGATCGGCAGCCACTCCCTGCTTTCCATCCAGCTCCGCCACGCGGCAAGCTGGATTGATCTTAGGTTCGGTTGACAGCCGCTCATTGGCCGACGCACCCGGCGTATGGCTGCCCAGCAATTGCACAGGGTCGCGGTGTTGTCTTAACTGACCGGTCGTGACGCCATCCGAACAATGTTGCAATTGTTTCTTTGCTGCGTCTAATTTAATGCCTTGAGATGAACCGGCCTGGCACAACGGCCAAGCCACACTGCAATTGTTACGAAGGAATGCGTAGATATGGCGACCGGGACCGTGAAGTGGTTCAACAGCACCAAGGGATTTGGATTTATCCAGCCCGACAACGGTGGTCAGGACGTCTTCGTCCACATTTCCGCTGTCGAACGAGCGGGCCTCTCGACCCTCGCTGATGGGCAGAAGATCAACTACGAGATTGAACAGGACCGCCGGACTGGCAAGTCCTCCGCGGGCAATCTCAGCAAAGCTGGTTGATTTCAGCTGACTCCCTTAAGAGCCGGACGGACGCGGCAGGCCGGGATGGCCGGCCGACCGTTCGATACGAGCGATAGCACATGGCTAACCTCACCCTTTGGCAACAGATGGCTGCCAAGGGGTGCGAGTTGGCTTAGCAACCCAGGCTTTTGGATGTGCGTTGGCCCGAATACCTGGCCTTGCTCTCTGTCTTGGGTCCGAAAAAACGGATGCGGGAAAGGCGCAGCACACTTACGTCGACGGCGAAGCTCGATCGGCGATCAGGCTGAGACCTTCTTGCGGCTCCGCTTCGTCGGCTCAGGCGCTTCCGGCTCTTTCGGTTTGCGGCCGAGCCCCATCGTCTTGGCCAACGCCGAGCGCGTGGCAGCGTAGTTCGGCGCGACCATGGGATAATCCGCCGGCAGGCCCCATTTGGCGCGATATTCATCCGGCGTCAGCCCGTGCTGGGTCGACAGATGGCGCTTCAGCGACTTGAATTTCTTACCGTCCTCAAGGGAGATGATGTAGTCCGGTGTCACCGATTTCTTGATCGGGACTGCAGGCTTGAGAGCCTCCGGCTCTGCTGCGGAGACGCTTCCGGCCGTGCCTTTCAGTGCTGCGTGCACTTGGCCGATCAGGGCAGGGAGATCGCCCACCGGGACCGGATTGTTGGAGACATAGGCTGAGACCACATCAGCGGTGAGCTCGATGAGGGCGTCGATTGTGTTGTCGGCATCTTCTGCCATGAAAACTCTCCGGGGTAGCTTGAAAGACAGTCGGCGAAGTGTTGCTTCATAGTGGTGGTTGTCGGTGGAAGCAATAATTCCCCGACAGGACTTTGCGTGCTGCGATAGACAGCGATCCCGACTTTGCGCGCGTATTGATCCGGTGGTCAGACCCGGTCCTGATCGAGCGGCCGCTGCTCTCCACTCGATGAGGAGGGGATAATCGTAAATAATTTCCACGCCCCCCGCCGGGTACCACAGCACAAATTTGGTTTCGAGGCGGTCCCCCTTAAGCAGCGGCGCGGCGTGCAGTGTCTAGTGCTGCGCTGGTGGGGTCGCCCGACGACGTCGGTCGCATATTGTGGAAGAATTGACGGTTCTTCGATTGCTTACCGGAAAGGCGGGTCTGCAACGTCGTAGATATCCGATTTGGCCAGTTCATGCACGCGAGATCCTCGATCTCATCGAGAAGCCGACTCTCCTGCTGACGGTTGTCGAGTCAAGCAGATGAAAGGCGGGTGTTCCCCCCGGCGCCAGGACTCGTTGCTTGCTGCCAGCTGCACAAATCCCGGACACCACTGCGATGGCTGAAGCTCTGCTCCCCCAGTCACTTTGGAAGCCGTCGAGGGCTACGATCAATTTGGACCTCAGTCGCTGCGTAGAATTTTCGCTTCTAACGCCGCTGCAACGAAAGCCCGTCTCGCTGCCGGTGTCTGGGCTTCTCCACGCAAAACCTGAAGACATGCATCCATAGCCAGTTTTCGCTTCTTCGTCTGATGAGGGAAACTCCGCAGCAGGATCGAGGCTGCGTCGTTCACATCGAATATGACGCGCTCACGGTCATGCCGGCCAACTTGCACCACCACGGGCCGGGCGAACCTGCTCGACATGCAATTACACTCTCAGTTCCGACCATGACACGATTTTCGCGTATCATGACGTTGGGGACAATTTATACATTTCTGACTAGGGCCAGAACAGAACTGGCAGTTGCCCAATCAAGCAGGCCGCTATGTTCCGGCCTTGTTGCGCAAGAAAGCACAGCGGAATTCTGTCGCGTCCGGAAGGTGAAGCGGCGGGTGCCAGCCTTGACGCGGCCGCTGCCGCAATGATGACGCTGCTAATGCGCGCGGTGCCGGGAGAGGAAGAGGGCGGGCGGGCCGCGGTGGCGGGTGAAGGTCCGGGAGAGAGTCTCCCGGCGCCCGCCGAGGAGCGACACCCATGACCCAGATGGAAATTCACACGCCCACGCGCAACGAGCGTGCCGGTTACAAGGTCGACGTCAGCCGCGGCCAGCGTATTGGCCGCGTGTCGTCAGAATGGTTCAACCGGCCGGCGGACGAGCGATACCTGTCGCTCAACGACCTTGGAAATGCGGTGAAGAGCCGGTCGGAGCGCAGCAAGACCCGCATCGTGGAAAGTGAGCTCATCCGCGTCGAGGCCAGCCGCGACGATCCGGAGCGCCTGAGGCTAATGCTGCCCGATGCGCCTGCCCCTGTTGCCCCAACGCATTGGAGTTTTGGGCAACTCGCCAGCCTGGTCGGCGCACCGGCCACCTATCTGCGGCAGCTTCCAGCCCCGCTCGCCGCGATCAATCTCCAGCACGGTCTCCTCAACCACCGCGCCGAGCAGGTGAAGACGCTGGAAATCGAGAACGGACGCCTCGAGCTGCGAGCGGTAACAGGCCCTGATTACGGCAGAATATTTGACTCCGAGCTGGTGGACGCCGTGCAAAAGATTGCCGGCAACGGTACCGGCGACACGCGCTGGAAAGTGCCCGGCGTGCTCGACTGGTCAACGGGATTCTACAATCCGCACGTCGATATCTCCAGCGACACCACGACGCTCTACGCGTCTGATCGCGATATCTTCGTGTTCCTCGTTGACGACCTGAATCCGATCGAGGCCGGGCGGCTGCCGAATGGGGAACCGGATCTCTATTTCCGCGGCTTCTATTGCTGGAATTCCGAAGTCGGAGCCCGCACCCTCGGCATGGCCAGCTTCTATCTACGCGCAGTGTGCCAGAATCGTAATTTATGGGGCGTCGAAGATTTTGAGGAAATCACCATCCGCCATTCAAAATACGCGGCCTCCCGTTTTGCCCTGGAAGCCGAACCGGCCCTGATCCAGTTTGCCGATTCCTCGCCCATGCCGTTCGTCAACGGCATCAAGACGGCGCGGCAAAGGATCGTTGCCAGAGACGAAGACGATCGCCAGGGCTTCCTGCGCAAGCGCGGCTTCTCCAAGTCCGAGACCACAAAGATCATCGATACTGTTCTCATGGAGGAAGGCAGACCACCGGAATCGATCTTTGATTTCGTGCAGGGCATCACGCGGGTCGCGCGCGACAAGTCGCATCAGGATGTCCGCCTGGACATGGAGGGCAAAGCCAAGAAGCTTCTCGATTTCGCCGCCTGATCCTGGAGGCCGGCAGCGAAAACTTCGTTGCCGGCCTCGCCTGCGGGCCGTCTCCATCAATCCCAGCGCGGTCCTCCGGAGCAAGACGGCGGCGCTTTTTTTTCGTGGGAGAACCCGGTGAAGCCAACATGCTGGAGGCCCCTCCGGCGGCTTGGTCGCGTCGAGATCCGCGAGCCGGGGCCGGGTCGGCGTGAGGCCTGGAGGCAGAGGGGGGAGGGGAGGGTTTTTGACGGGCTTGGAGGTTCGGGGAGAGGCCCCGGGCCGCCCGTCATGGAGAACCTGACCATGGCTAAGAACGCCATTCAGAAGATCGCGATGAACGCCGCCGAGAATATTCCCTATGACAAGCTGGTGTTGTCGCAGAAGAATGTTCGGCGCATCAAGGACGGCTTGTCGATCGAGCAGCTGGCCGAAGACATCGGACGGCGAAAGCTGATCCAAAGCCTGAACACCCGTCCCGTGCTCGACGGCGGGGGCGAGGAGACCGGCACGTTCGAGGTGCCCGCCGGCGGCCGACGTTATCTCGCGCTCGGCATCCTCATCAAGCAAAAGCGCCTGGCGAAGAACGAGCCAATCCCCTGCATCGTCAACCGCGGGCAGGAGACCCCGGCCGAGGAGGATTCGCTTGCCGAAAACCTGCGGCGCGCCGACTTGCACCCGCTCGATCAGTTTCGGGCCTTCAAGACGCTCAGCGATCAGGGCCTCGATCCGGACGAGATTGGCGCCCGTTTTTTCGTGTCGCCGGCCACAGTGAGACAGCGTCTGCGGCTGGCATCGGTATCGCCAAAGCTTCTCGAGCTCTACGAGAAGGATGAGATCCGGCTCGAACAGATCATGGCGTTTTCCATCTCGGACGATCACGCGCGCCAGGAACAGGTCTGGGAGCGAATTGCCAGCTCGCACATGCAGGAACCATACTACATCAGGCGCCTGCTGACGGAGACGACGGTGCGGGCCGATGATCGCCGTGCCGTCTATGTCGGTGTCGAAGCCTATGAAGCGGCTGGAGGCATCGTCCTTCGCGACCTGTTCGAGCAGGATTCCGGCGGCTGGTTCCAGGATGCCGCGCTCCTCGAGCAGCTTGTCTTCGACAGGCTGAAGGTGGATGCCGAGGCGATCCGCGCCGAAGGCTGGAAATGGGTCGAGGCGGCGATCAGCTTTCCCTATGGCCATACCTCCGGCATGCGGCGCATCTACGCCGAGGCGCAGGAGCTCAGCGCCGAGGAGATCGAACGCTACGACGCGCTGAAGGCCGAATACGACAAGCTGGATGCGGACTATGCCCGGGCCGAGGATGTCGACGAAGCAATCGAGGCGAAGCTCGACCAGCTGGGTGCCGAGCTTGACGCGATCGACGATCGTCCTCAAAGCTACGATCCCGCTCAGAAGGCCATTGCCGGTGTGTTCGTTACCCTTGCCGCGAACGGCATGCTCCAGGTCGACGCCGGTTTCGTGCGGTCCGAGGACGATCCGCGGACCGAAACCGGCGGCATCGATGAAGGGGAGGAAGGGGGCGCTGACGGCGGATCCAATGGCGACGACGATGGCGATGATGTTGTCGTCAACGGCAAGCCAGTCAACGACAGCGCTAGTGACGACGGCGAAGGCGATGGCATCAAGCCACTGCCCGACCGGCTCATCTTCGACCTGACCGCGCAGCGGACGCTGGCACTGCGCAACGCACTCGCCGGTGACGCCGACATCGCCATTGTCGCCGCACTTCATGCCTTCGTCCTGCAGGTCTTTTATCGCTTCGCGCCGGACACGTGCCTGGAGATCAGCCTGAAGAGCGGCAACTTCAGCCAGGTCGACGGTCTTGCCGAGACATCCTGGGCCAAGGAGATCGCCGAGCGGCACGAAGCCTGGGACCGCGATTTGCCCGATGAAGCGGATGGCCTTTGGGACTTCCTTCTCGGCCTCGACGAAGCAAGCCGCAAGGCGCTGTTCGCGCACTGCGTCTCGCTGACCCTCAATGCGGTGTTCGAACCCTGGAACAGGCGAGCGAAGGCGCTCGAGCATGCAGACGTGCTTGGTCGCTCGCTGCAGTTCGACATGGTCGACGCCGGCTGGACGCCTACCGTCGAGTTCCTCGGGCGGCTCACCAAGGCGCGGATTCTACAGGCTGTCCGTGAAGCGCGTGGCGCAGACTCCGCGCAGCTGATCGACCACATGAAGAAGGACATCATGGCCCGCGAAGCTGCCCGTCTTCTCGAAGGATCGAACTGGCTGCCCGAGCCGCTGCGCGTTGATGTCGATGAAGTGTCTGGCGATGCAGGCGACGCGGCCGCCGGCGAGATGTCGGACGAGGCGGCTCTCGACGGTGATGCCGCTGAGCTGCCGGCCTTCCTCGCCGCCGATGCGGATCCGTCCTCCGATGAGCCGCTGACCATCGACGGCGACGGAACGGATCACCTCCAGGCCGCCGAATAATCGGCCACCCGCTCACACCGGGCCCGGCACTCCCGCCGGGCCCATTTCAGTTCCAACTCACTCTCATGCCCGGGATCGCCATAGCGCGCCCGGGCGTTTTTGTTTCATGGAGATCGACATGTTCGACTGGAAAAGATCCTGCTCCTACGACGAGCAGCAGAAGAGACGTTTCCACACCACAGCCCGCTCACGGCTGAAGAAACTCGCCGCCGAGCTTGCCCTGCCGCAGGGAAGCTTTGACCTGCGCTCAAACAAGGCGGGCATAGCCGTTTCCGGTGAAATTACCTTGCACCATGACCGCGCCTACATCCAGGTCGGCCAGTTCGGGCTGTCCTCAGGTCACGATATCCTGATCCGCACCTGCAAGGGCCGCAAAGACTATACTGGCGGGGCCAACCACTTCGTTGCGCTCGGCATGCTCGACGACATCCCGGCGCTCGCCGCCGCCGTACGTGCCATCACCGGGGTTGGTCGAGACACTTCGCGTTCCTCCGAACGACGCGCCGCCTGAACCCCTGCAAACCCCATCATCGCCGATGAACGCGCCGGCCGCAGGCTCGGCCCGTCGCCGGCCACAACACACCAGGCAGTTGCCATGGCGCGGCGATGCCGCGCGTGGCCGACCTGCGTTCAGGAGAACCCCATGACCGCACATCCACCGTTCAGTAAGGTGCTCGACGGCGTCGCCACCCGCGAGCAGATGTTCCAACTGTTCAGCCGACACAAAGACACTCCCGGCATCGATCCGCTTTCCGGCACTTCCTATTCAGCCGAGTGGTTCGAGATCAACGCGTCAGAATATCACTTCATGCTTGATTTGCTGCCGCCGCTCTTCATGCGCACCGGCATGTTCGGAATGTCTGAGTATAAGGCCGGCAACGTCACCCAGCGTATTCTTCGCGATCCGGATCTGGGGCCGCGAGCGCTGGTTTCATGGCTTCTGCGATCTCACGGATCGGCAGTCGCCAGACAAGATGCGCGCCGCCATCATCGCCCACGAGACCGGCGCGAGCGACAGCATGACCCGCGCGGAAAAGCTCGAGGCGATCTGGAACATAATCCCTGTCGAGCTCAGGGGAACCGCCCGCAACGCAGACCCCGAGACCGGGTGGGCCGAACATCAAGGCAAACGCACGATTCTCGTTAACGCCGGAAGGCGTGATGCTGCCTTTAGGCTGCTCGATGATCTGTCGGATCTCGAGATCGACGAGTTCCTGTCCAAAGTCCGATTGCGTCGGAGCTGACGAAGGAAGACGATGATGGGCATCTATAAGAACCGCGGTTCGGCGGCGAAGCGTTTCATCACGGTGACCGACTTTCGCTCAATGGATGCACCCGCGTACGGCCCATCCTCAAGCTGTTGAGACATGCGAGACCGTATGGCCAACTGCCCCGAGGATACAAGCATCCGGGCCCTCAGCAAAACTTGGGGTCAGTGCCTGCCACGCGGGAGGTATCCGGCATTGCGTAGAGCGCCGATGAACAGGCTGGCCGGGCCGGCGATACTCGTCCTGGCCTGCGTTGCGAGCGGCAGCGTGTTCCAGTCCTCCAACGGAGCGATAAAGCTGGAGAAAGTGCCATTGACCATGCAATGGCTGGTCAACAAGCCCTGCTTATCCAGCACCAGAACCGCTGTCTGATTACTTGGATATCGGATGGCGGCGACGCGCTGAAGTTCCATGTCGCCATCGATGCGCAAATTGAAAAGCAGGACGCCGTGACTTCTGTGGGCGATTTCTGCGACTTTTTCCGCGAAAGGAACAGAAAGCGCACGAACGCTGTCGACCGCCATCCCGAAAACAAGCGCGTCCAGCTCATCCGCCGCCATGAGAAGATTAGTTCCCAAGAAAATTGGGATTGCAATCGCTCCAGCCGGATTGTGCACAGTCATCGCACACCGCCCGCTAGACGCCTGAGCATCGCGTGTATGAGGCAGCTCTCTCTGTTGCCGTGTGTGCCCCCGTTGATTGAGCCGATTGCCCTAGGCCCATGACACTCCGCTTGCTCGTTGCGGGGCTTCTCCGATAAAGCACGGCGAAAGCGATATGATACGTCGGGTACTCGCTAACCCAAACTGCGACTTGGCTAGCAAGTCATGCTCACATCAAGGAACAGACTATGAAGCGCCAGATCCGGCCATTCATCGTGGAACTGAAACAGAGGCGCGGTAAGCAGAAGCCAAGCCATTCGATCTGGGGCGATCTCGACCTGTCCAAGATTGCCACGGAGATGACGCAGCCGGGCTATGCTGCTCCGCTCCCAAATTCCCAGGTCATTGACTTCAGTATAAGACCCCTTGATGCTGAAGAAGGGGATAAACCACAAGCGGAGTATATGATGGCCGATTTTCAGGACGCTCAGACTGTTCAGACAGTAGCGCCAGCCAAAGTGGAAGTGCCTGAATCGAAGAAGAAAGTTCCGCGAGCAAAGAAAGCGAAGGCAGAACTCGTCAAGCCGGTCCGCAAGAACGGAGCGAAACCTGCGCCCCAGGCCGCTGAAGCTCCCGTGGCAGCGAAGACCGCCCGCAAGACATATTCCGAGAAGGAACGCGCCCAGAAGCTTGCCCAGATCGAGAAATCGATCGCTGGCGGCGCGACCAGCAAGATTGCGGTCGGCCAGGCCGGCATATCCGAGCAGACCTACTATTATTGGAAGAGGGCTGCCGCACCTTCTTCAGACAGCGACGATCTCCGCGATCTTGTCGCGCTCGAAGAAGAAAACAAGCGCCTCAAGAACCTGCTTGCTGACCGTCTTCGCAAGGAAAATGCCGAGCTCAAGAAGAAGCTGGGCCTGGCCTAAGGCATACTGAAGCATGGACGGAAATTCCGCCGGCGCTCAAGGCGGTAGCGGCGGCATATCGCCTTCGCCGACCCGCCACACCCAGGAGCCGATCTCCGGACGCGCGGCGATCATTTCGTTTAGCGACGCTTCGTAGTTCTCGTCCGCTCCGGCCGGAACGACAAAGAGCGCAATCGGTTCTTGCCTGTTCTGGAGCAAAGCGTTGGCGATCGGGTGGTCGGGTTGCAGGTCAAAGCGCAATCCCTTCACGCTCTTCTCGCGAAGGCGGGCGAGCCCATCGACGAGCCTTTTCTCCGGGACCGTCTCGAAGGGGATCCAGTTTTCGGACACCACTATCAACGCGACCTCCTCGACAATGGCGAGGCCGGCCGGGTTCATTCCGAACGTCGCGATCGTCATGAGATGCGAGCTGGAATCCGCTGCCCACAGCGACAATTCTTTCTCAAAACGCGCCTGCAAGCGGCGATGCAATGCATCGTCGATCATGAAGGGAAAACCGGGCAAATGTCTGATGATAAGTTTTTGGCCGGAGCGGGCGGGAACGATCTCTTTCACCTCGCCGACCAGGACGAGCAACTTTCGTGGGCCGGATTTCGGCGGGAGCGCCGTGCCGAGAATCGCATTGCGACGATGTTCGATGGCTTGCCTGTTCTCGGCGCGAAACGGCTCGGGCACGAACAGGATATCGGCGAGCGGTCCGCCCCTCACTGTCATTTGCCCGGCAGCCTCGAGCAGATGCCAGCGGACATTCCACCAGTGCCGTTTGCCGGCCCACCTCGATGTCCAGACCGTCAGTTCGGCCTCGTGCCAGAGATAATGAAGCAGGCCACGCAGCGACATCCTCCTGGGATCGGCGGTTACGCTGGCGGAACTTTGCCCAGCAGGCACCGATGCCGCGCGGCTCCCTGTCTTCGACAGGCTGAAGTCCAACTTGAGGGCGGCCAAGCCGTTTTGCGGATCGAGCTGTATCGCGCTGCCCATCAGTGCGCCCAGGCCGGACAGTTCGTAAGGCGATTCATACGATTCACAGGATGGATCATGCCCGCCGCCGCTGAGCGGCATGCGCTTGATCAGGTGAAGGTCGCCAATGCGGGCGATGTACATCGGGCAGCCCGGCTCGCGGCACAGGCATAGCGGACGCTCGGTGCGGGCATAGGCATTCGCCAGCGCCGCCTGCAGGTCAGGCGCTGCCTCCTCGTAGACCGCACTGCCAATTCTAAACCGTCGCATCACCTCCACAGCTCCAGGTCGCCGCCGCATCCCTGTGCGCGCATTCAAGTCATGGGTTCGCACAGAGCGCAACCCCTTTGGTGCATCGGCGCCAGAGGCAGAGGGGAGCCGGGAGGAGTGTGGCCCGGCTGGCGCGGAGAGAGAGTCGGCGCGGGCGCCACTCCCCTCTCGCGAAGGACATTTCCATGAACATTGTTTCGACCACACCTGCCGTTGCCCGGACTGCTGCTCCCCTCGACGCGCCGACGCCAGCCTCCATCAACAACGCCGAGGCGATCTATCAAGCGGCAATGCTCCTTCTATCTTTCCTCGAACAGGGCGAGCCTGTCACCACCGCCGCACTGCGTACCGCCATGACGACAGGTTTTGGCGGCAGCGATGCGCAAGGGTTCTGGGTCTGGAAGGACGCCTATGAGGCGCTCGAAGTCGCCCAGGTGCTGTTTCTGCGTCGGTTCGGCCCTGCGATCCTGTCCCGGTCCACCTCGCCGCAGGCAACGCTGGCGATGATCAAGCGCATCGCCGACCGTCTTCCCACCCATACGCGACGGTCCGATGAGAGCCAGGCCATGCAGCAGCTGTCGACGCCCTTGCCGCTCGCCTTCGTGACAGCGCACGCCGCGGCGATCGCATCTTGCGACCTCGTTCTCGAACCCTCGGCCGGCACCGGTCTGCTCGCCGTCCATGCCGAGATGGCGCGCGCCACGATCGCCCTCAATGAGCTTGCCGCGACGCGCGCCGATCTCCTCGGCCTGCTGTTCCCAAGGGTCCACGTCTCGCGGCACGACGCCGCCCATATCGACGATCATCTCGGTGCGGCCATCGAGCCGTCCGTCGTGCTGATGAATCCACCCTTCAGCGTCGGCGCCTATGTCGAGGGCCATGTCACTGACGCGGCATGGCGGCACCTCTCTTCCGCATTCGCACGCCTGCGCGCCGGCGGGCGCCTGGTCAGCATCACCGGCACCGGGCTGTCTCCGGAAAACCCCAAATGGCGGCCGGTCTTCGAACGCCTGCAGCAACAGGGCACCATTGTCTTTACCGCGGCGATCGACGGCCGGGTCTACGCCCGCCATGGCACCACCACTGAGACCCGCCTGACAATTATCGACAAGGTACCGGCCACCGATCCAAAAAGCTTCGTCCCGTCGCCAGGCAAGGCCACGGATGTCGAAACGTTGCTCGCCTGGATCAGGGATCTGCCGCCCCGGCTACCGGGCGGTTTTCTCGATTCGATCGGCGTGCTGTCCAACGTCATCCCGCACAATGCCGCCATGCACATGGCTGCCGGATCGGGGGCGAGAGCCGCACCCCTCGCTGTCTCAAAGGCTGCTCCGAAGGCCATCCAACCGGTCCGTACGAATGCGCGGGCGAAACCCGCCCCCCAGGTGAAGGCAAACAGCACGCCGGCTGTTCCCCTCGCCTATGAGCTGCGCGACTGGATGCCGGAAGAGGGCGGCCACCTCACCGACACGATCTACGAACCCTACGCGCTTCAGTCGATAGACATTCCCCGCGCAAAGTCGCATCCGACGCCGCTCGTGCAGTCGGCCGCAATGGCCGCCGTCGCGCCACCAAAACCTTCCTATCGGCCGCTTCTTCCTGATGCGATCATCGACGAGGGCCTGCTGTCGGACGCCCAGCTCGAAAGCGTCATCTATGCAGGCGAAGCCCACTGCGGCCATCTCACCGGGACCTGGACTGTCGACGAAACCTGCGATGTCGTCTCGGCCGCGCCAGAAGGGGCTGCGAACGCTGTCCGCTTCCGCCGTGGATGGTTTTTGGGTGACGGGACCGGCTGCGGCAAGGGACGGCAAGTCGCCGGCATCATCCTCGACAACTGGCTGCAGGGGCGCCGCCGCGCAATCTGGATTTCGAAGTCGGACAAATTGCTTGAGGACGCCCAGCGAGATTGGGCAGCACTCGGACAGGAAAAACTTCTTGTCCAGCCGCTTTCGCGCTATCGGCAGGGCACGCCGATCCGCCTTGCCGAGGGCATCCTGTTCACGACCTACGCGACGTTGCGGTCGCAGGAACGGGAAGGCAAGAAATCCCGGATCGCCCAGATCCTCGACTGGGTGGCCCAAGAGTCAGGCAGGGCCGAAGGCCCGACGGCGATTAAAGAAAACCCGACGAGGATTGGAGGAAACCCGTCGGGGGCAAAAAAATCTTTCGATGGCGTCATCGTCTTCGACGAGGCCCACGCCATGGCCAACGCCGCTGGCGGAAAGAGCGAGCGTGGCGACGTCGCCCCGTCGCAGCAAGGAAGGGCGGGACTGCGGCTGCAGCACGCCCTTCCCGACGCGCGCGTCGTCTACGTCTCAGCGACGGGTGCGACCGCGGTCGAGAACCTCGCCTATGCGCAGCGTCTCGGCATCTGGGGCAGCGAGGATTTTCCATTCGCCAACCGCGCCGAATTCGTCGCGGCGATCGAGGACGGCGGTGTCGCGGCAATGGAAGTACTCGCCCGCGACCTCAAATCGCTCGGCCTCTATGCGGCGCGTTCGCTCTCTTATGACGGTGTCGAATATGACCTGCTCGAGCACGCGCTGACCGAGGAACAGATCCGCATCTACAACGCCTATGCCGACGCCTTCCAGGTCATCCACAACAACCTGACCGCCGCGCTCGAGGCGACCAACATCACCAGTGAGGCCGGCACGCTGAACCGCGACGCAAAATCGGCGGCGCGCTCAGCCTTCGAGAGCACCAAGCAACGCTTCTTCAGCCATCTCATCACCTCCATGATGACGCCGACGCTGATCGGCGCGATCGAGCAGGACCTCGCCGACGGTCATTCGGCGGTCGTGCAGATCGTTTCGACCGGCGAGGCGCTGATGGAACGACGGCTTGCCGAAATCCCGACCGAGGAATGGTCTGACCTGCATGTCGACGTCACGCCGCGCGAGTTTGTCGGCGGCTACTTGATGCACTCCTTCCCCACCCAGTTGTTCGAGGAATATTCGAACGCCGAGGGCAATGTCTGCTCGCGGCCTGTCCACGACGAAGAGGGCAATCCGGTTCAATGCCGCGAGGCGGTCCGCCGGCGCGACGAGATGATCGAAAAACTCGCATCGCTGCCGCCGGTCGGCAGCGCGCTCGACCAGATCATCCATCACTTCGGCATCGACACCGTTGCCGAGGTGACCGGCCGCTCGCGGCGCATCGTGAAAAAGACCGGCCGCGACGGCATTGACCGGCTGGCCGTGGAAAACCGGCCGGGCTCGGCCAATCTCGCTGAGACCCAGAGTTTCATGGATGACGACAAGAGCGCTCTGATCTTCTCCGACGCTGGCGGCACAGGCCGCTCGTACCACGCCGATCTCGGGGTGAAGAACCAGAGGCTGCGCAAGCACTATCTGCTCGAAGCCGGCTGGCGCGCCGACAATGCCATCCAGGGACTCGGACGGACCCACCGCACAAATCAGAAGCAACCGCCGCTGTTCCGGCCCATGGCCGCGAACGTGAAAGCCGGCAAGCGCTTCCTGTCGACGATCGCACGACGGCTCGACACGCTGGGTGCGATCACGCGCGGCCAGCGCCAGACCGGCGGGGCAGGGCTGTTCCGTGCCGAGGACAATCTCGAAAGCCCCTACGCGCGGGCCGCACTTCGCCAATTCTACATGCTGCTGCATCAGGGCAGGATCGAAGGTTGTTCGCTCACGACCTTCGAGACCGTGACCGGGCTGTCGCTGACGAGTGACGAGGGCGGGCTGCGCGACGAACTGCCACCCATCACGACCTGGCTCAACCGCCTGCTGGCGCTGCGCATCGAAACCCAGAACCTGCTGTTCGAGGTGTTCGAACAACTGATGGCGGCAAAAATAGAAGGCGCCATTGCCGCCGGCAACTACGACAAGGGCTTGGAGACGATCACGGCGGAAAGCATGGACGTCACCGATCGCGGCACCGTCTACGCGCACCCGGTTTCCGGCGCGCAGTCGCATGTGCTGACCGTCGCACGCAAGGATCGGATTCGGCCGCTCAGCCTCGTCGACGCGCTGTCCATCGTCCGGGCGGAACCGCAAGCGGTTCTGTTGGTGAACGCGCGGTCGAACCGCGCGGCGATCCGGCTGCCGACGGCGAGCCTGATGCTCGACGATGGCGCGATAGAGCATCGCGTGCGCCTGCTGCGGCCGACGGACGAACTGCGCTTCGGTCTCGATGCCCTTGCCGAGACCCATTGGGAGCCAGCCGACCGAAAACTGTTCTGCGACCTGTGGCAGGCAGAAGTCGCCGCCGTCCCGGAGTTCACCACCAGCACCTTTCACATCGTGACGGGCCTGCTGTTGCCAATCTGGCGTAGGCTGCCGGATCATGATTGTCAGGTCTACCGGATACAGACCGATGCCGGCGAACGCATCATCGGGCGTCACATCGCGCCGACGCTCGTCGCGACCATGTTCCGGAATCTGGGGCTCGACGATGTACCCAAGCTCGCGCCGGAAGATGCCTGGATCGGGCTTGTCGACGGACGGATCGGACTGCAACTCGCTGATGGCCTGATTCTGCGCCGCAGCCGCGTCATGAACGACTACCGTGTCGAATTGATCGGCTTCACCGATGCCATGGCTCCCCGGCTGAAGGCGCTGGGGCTGATCTCCGAGATCATCTCCTGGAAGCTCCGACTGTTCATCCCGACGACCGAGCAAGGGTGCGCCATCCTCGCCGCGCTCCTCGACCGCCATACGCTGGTTGGCGTCACAGACCGTACCTCGGCGGCTTGAGGGGAGGCGATCATGACCGGCTCGGCCTCCGAGCTGGCGCGCCGCCTTGGCGATCATGCCGAGGCGGTGTGCCGCGAATATCTCTCCAACGGCCATCACTCCGGCAATTACTGGATGGTCGGCGATGCCCGCAACGCGATCGGCCGCTCCATGCATGTTCGGCTCAAGACCAGTACCAAGGGCCCTGCGGGTAAGTGGGTCGAATATGTTGCGCCGAAGGTTATGTTGCGCCGCCACGATTGGGCGCTGTCCCGCAGGCGATCGACGGCTTTTGCGCAACATAATGTCAGCGCGCGGGAGGTGTCGTGATGCCCCGCGACGCTTCCGAACTGTCTCGCCGCTTGGCTCGCCATGCCGAGGCGGTCTGCCGGCACTACCTGTCCAATGGTCGACGCCGAGGCCGCTACTGGACGGTGGGCGATGTGCGCAACACGCCCGGCCGGTCGATGTTCGTCCGGCTCAGCGGGCCGGAATCCGGTCCCGGTGCGGCCGGGCATTGGACCGATGCCGCCTCAGCCGAATATGGCGATCTCCTCGACGTCATCCGCGAGAGCTGCGGTCTCGTCGATTTCCGCGATGTCGCCGATGAGGCACGGCGCTTTCTGAGCCTGCCGCGCGCCGAACCATACGGCACCCCAA
>NZ_JAMYLH010000018.1:0-126794 GCF_040317925.1 Mesorhizobium sp. M1348
CGGCAGGACAGAGGGGGGCGCGAAGGAACTCGGCCTGACATCTTGCATCAACGAAAGATGCGGTTTACGCCCTCTGGTCTTTGTTTTGGGCATCTCGTTGCCCCACAACCGCTGCGCATTTTGGGCGACATGCCCTCTGAGGACGAACAGACCATGCTTGACATCAAATGGATTCGCGACAACCCGAAGGCCCTTGTCGAGGCGCTCCAGAAGCGCTCGTGGTCGGCTGAGGCGGCGCAGTCCACGGTCGACGACCTGATCGGCGCGGATGAGGCGCGGCGCGAGCATCTGACGGAGCTGCAGACCCGGCAGGAACGCCGCAACGCCGCATCGAGGGAGATCGGCAATGCCATGCGCTCGGGCGATGCCGCTCTTGCCGAAAGGCTGAAGGCCGAGGTCGGCGAGATCAAGGCCTTCATCCAGAATGGCGAGGCGCGCGAACGCGAGCTCGACAAGGCGCTGAACGATGCGTTGGCAGTGCTGCCAAATGTGCCGTTCGACGACGTGCCGGTCGGCAAGGACGAGCACGACAACGTCGTCAAGCGCGTCGTCGGCGAGGTGCCGACGCGGCCGAACTGGGTCAAGGAGCATTTCGAGATCGGCGAAGCGCTCGGCATGATGGATTTCGAGCGGGCAGCACGGCTTTCCGGCTCGCGTTTCACCGTGCTGAAAAGCGGCCTGGCGCGGATGGAACGCGCGCTCGGCCAGTTCATGCTCGATCTGCACACGACCGAGCACGGCTATGTGGAGATCCAGCCGCCGTTGATGGTACGCGACGAGGTGCTTTTCGGGACCGGGCAACTGCCAAAATTCGAGGAGGATTTATTCTTCGTTCGGCATGGGGACGGCAGGCTTGGCCTAATACCAACCGCCGAAGTCCCGCTGACCAATCTCGTTCGCGACGAAATCACGCCGCACGAAAAACTGCCGCTGCGCTATACCGCGCTGACGCCGTGCTTCCGCTCGGAGGCGGGCTCGGCTGGGCGCGACACGCGCGGCATGCTGCGCCAGCACCAGTTCTACAAGGTCGAGCTGGTGTCGATCACCGACCAGGAGACTTCGGTTGCCGAGCATGAGCGCATGACCGAATGCGCCGAGGAGGTGCTGAAGCGGCTCGGCCTGCCTTTCCGCACCATGACGCTGTGCACTGGCGACATGGGCTTTGGCGCGCGCAAGACCTACGATATCGAGGTCTGGCTGCCGGGCCAGAATGCCTATCGCGAAATCTCGTCGTGCTCGGTATGCGGCGATTTCCAGGCGCGGCGCATGGACGCCCGCTACAGGGACAAGGACGGCAAGGGCAACCGCTTCGTCCACACCCTGAACGGTTCGGGCACCGCCGTCGGCCGCGCTCTGATCGCCGTCATCGAAAATTACCAGAATGAGGACGGCAGCGTAACCATTCCTGAAGCGCTTCGGCCTTACATGGGCGGTCTGCAAAAGATCGAATCGAAATAATGCGCATCCTTCTGACCAACGACGACGGCATCCATGCCGAGGGCCTTGCATCACTCGAACGCATCGCCCGCACGCTGTCGGACGACGTCTGGGTGGTGGCGCCGGAACAGGACCAGTCCGGCTATGCGCATTCGCTGTCGATCTCGGAGCCGCTGCGGCTCAGGAAAATCGGCGAAAAGCACTTTGCCGTGCGCGGCACGCCGACCGACTGCGTCATCATGGGCGTGAAGAAGATCCTGCCCGAAGCGCCCGACCTGATCCTGTCCGGCGTCAATTCCGGCGCCAACATCGCCGACGACGTCACCTATTCGGGCACCGTCGCCGGCGCCATGGAGGGCGCGCTGCTCGGCGTGCGATCGATCGCCATCAGCCAGGCCTATTCCTATGTCGGCGAGGACCGCGTCGTTCCCTACGAGACCACCGAAGCGCTGGCGCCGGCGCTGCTCGAAAAGCTCGTCGCCATGCCGTTGCCGGACGGCGTGCTGCTCAACGTCAATTTTCCGAATTGTGCGCCGGAAGAGATCGCCGGAACTGTGGTCACTTCGCAGGGCAAGCTGGTCCACAGCCTGTGGGTCGACGAGCGGCGCGACGGGCGCGGCTTGCCTTACTACTGGCTGCGCTTCGGCCGCGAGCCGGTCGAGGGCAAGCAAGGCACCGACCTCCATGCCTTGCGCAATCGGCAGGTGTCGGTGACGCCGCTGCAGCTCGATCTCACCGCGCATGAAATCCGCGATCAACTGGCCAAGGCGCTCGCATGAACTTGAACCACGCTGCAACGGTCGACGAGCGCGAAGGTTTCGCTGCCTTCCTGCTTCGCCTGCGAGGCAGGGGCACAGTGCCGAAGGCGCTGATCGCCGCCTTCGAGGCGACGCCGCGGCGCGGCTTTCTGTCTCCGCATTTTCACTCGATCGCCTGGTCGGACCGTATGCTGCCGATCGAATGCGGCGAGGCCATCGAAGGTGCCGACCTGCAGGCGGCGGTGATCGCGGCACTTGCCATCGAGCCGGGCAACCGGGTGCTCGAGATCGGCACCGGGTCCGGCTATACGGCGGCGGTGATGTCGCGGCTTGCCGCTCGGATCGTCACCATCGACCGTTACAAGACGCTGGCCGAACAGGCCCGGCAGCGCCTCGAGGCACTCGCCATCGGCAATGTCATCGTGCGCCAGGCCGACGGTTCCAACGGGCTGGCCAACGAAGCGCCGTTCGACCGCATAGTCGCCTGGGCGGCCTTCGACAGCCTGCCGCGCTTTCTCCTCGACCAATTGTCGAGCGGCGGCATCGTCATCGCGCCGATCGGACCCGACGAAGGCGAGCAGGTGCTGGCCAAGCTGACCAAGGTCGGCAGCCGCTTCGAACGCGAGGATATCGGCCTGGTGCGCCTGCAGCCGATCCTGCGCGGCGTCGCCGCGGTGATTTGATATCCTAACCGTCGGCCGCTTGGGGGCAGCCGAAGCCGGGTGTTTCGTCATCCTAGGGCGCAGCAGAATTCTGCTCCGCCGCATTCTTCGGCCAACGTCACGGAATGGATCCCAGGGTCTCCGCGACGGAAGCTCCGCTCCTGCTCCGCCCTAGGATGACGAAGCTGAGAGCCTTCCTCGAATATTTTAAGAAAATTTGCGCCTGATTCTACAGGTTTAACCGACCGGTAACATTAACGCGCTTTAATCACACTCAGTTGTACCGGGTCTGTGCGGGTTAGTGCGATGCAATTCAGTGTTTTGAAGGCAAACGGACGCAATCTGGCGCGTGGCTGCGCCGTCCTCATGATCGCAGGCGCTGCGACGGGGTGTAGTTCCCAGGTGGCGCGGTTCAACAGCGTCGACGACGTGTTCACCGCCTCGACCAACAACCAGCGCGCCATCATCGACAAGCAGGATGCTGCTCAGCCCTATCCGGGCGATGTTGCGGCCGCGCCGATCGACGGCAGCCACACCCAGTCGGTCAGCCGCTCAAGCCTCGAACCGGTCACGGCGCAGCAATTGCCGCCTCCGGCTCCCGCCCTGGCGCCTGCCGCCCGTCCGGTGCGCACCGCTGCCGCGCCGGCCCTGGCGCCTGCCGCTCCTCGTGTCGACAGGACGGCAACCGGCACCGTCGCTCCGGCGGCAAGGCCATTCAAGAACGCCGAGCCCGACGCGCCGCGCATGGCGACGGCCGCCGGCGCACCACATGCGACCGAGATCGTCGTCAAGGATGGCGAGACCATTTCCGGCCTGTCCCGGCGCTACGGCGTGCCGGCCGATGCCATCATGAAAGTCAACGGGCTGAGCGCGACCAAGGGGCTGAAGACCGGCCAGAAGCTCGTCATCCCGGCCTATGCGTATTCGAGCAACGGTGCCGCGCCGAAAGTCGCCGACGCCAAGCCCGCGAACGGCACCAGGCACGACCAGCCGGCCGACGCGCCGGAGAAGGTGGCCGTGCTGCCGCAGCAGCCGAAGCTTAGGGAAGGCAAGTCTACCGCGCAGGTGGACGCCTCGGCTGCCGCAAGCCAGCCGAAGGATGGAAAGGCCGCGGCGAAGGTGGCTTCGGCGACGGCCAAGCCGGCCAGTGCCGGCGGTACCTACACGGTTCAGCAAGGCGATACGCTGTCCGCCATCGCCAGAAAGACCGGCGTCGGCGTCGTCGCGTTGAAGCAGGCGAACGGCATGCAGGATGGACTGCTCAAGATCGGCCAGACCCTGAAAGTGCCGGCAGGCGGAACCGCTGTCGTCGCCGGTGCGAAGCCGGCAAAGGTCGATCCGGTGACGACGGCCACGACCCAGCCGCCTGCCAAGACAACGCCGACGCAGACGCTCGCCTCCTACACGCCGCCGAAGAAGGACGCGAAAGTCATCCAGCAGGCCGAGGACGACAATGCGGTGGCGCCGGACGCAACCGGCATCGGCAAGATGCGCTGGCCGGTGCGCGGCCGTGTGATCTCAAGCTTCGGCGGCGGCAAGGACGGCGTCGACATCGCCGTGCCCGAGGGGACGCCGGTCAAGGCGGCCGAAAACGGCGTCGTCATCTATGCCGGTGACGGCCTCAAGGAATTCGGCAACACGGTGCTGGTGCGGCACGAAAACGGTCTGGTCACCGTCTACGGCCACGCCAGCTCGATTGAGGTGCAGCGCGGCCAGAAGGTCAAGCGCGGCCAGGAAATCGCCCTGTCCGGCATGAGCGGCACCACCGACTCGCCGAAACTGCATTTCGAAGTGCGGAAGAACTCGGCGCCGGTCGATCCTTCGACCTATCTCGAATAGAAGACGAAAAGCAATTTGCGGGCCGCCTGACCTTCAGCCCGCCGAGGAAGTCCGCTCCGCAAGGTGCGGGCTTCTTCTGCTGTTAGTCCTTGAGCGGCTAATCCTTGAGCGATTTTCCGAGCCGGCCTGCCAGATCCTGGGTGAACTGCCAGGCGACGCGGCCCGAACGGCTGCCGCGCGTCGTCGCCCATTCCAGCGCCTCGGCGCGCAGCGTCTCGGGATCGATGGCGAGATCGTGATGGCGGACATAGCCGTCGATCATGTCGAGATATTCATCCTGCGAACATTTGTGGAAGCCAAGCCACAGGCCGAAACGGTCCGACAGCGAAACCTTCTCCTCGACCGCTTCGGACGGATTGATCGCCGTCGAGCGCTCATTGTCGATCATGTCGCGCGGCAACAGATGCCGCCGGTTCGAGGTGGCGTAGAAGATGACGTTGGCCGGGCGGCCCTCGACGCCGCCTTCAAGAGCTGCCTTCAGCGATTTATAGGACGTGTCGTCATGGTCGAATGACAGGTCGTCGCAAAACAGGATGAAGCGGAACGGCGCGGCCTTCAGCAGTCCCATCAGCTTCGGCAGCGTGTCGATGTCTTCGCGATGGATCTCGATAAGCTTGAGCGGCAGGTTGAGCTTGGTCGAAGCGTTGACCGCGGCGTGCACCGCCTTGACCAGCGACGATTTGCCCATGCCGCGCGCGCCCCACAACAGCACGTTGTTGGCAGCATAGCCGGAGGCGAAGCGCTCGGTGTTGTCGACCAATATGTCGCGGACGCGATCGACCCCGCGTATCAGGCCGATGTCGACGCGGTTGACCTTGCGCACCGGCTCCAGATAGCCGGGATCGGCCTGCCAGACGAAGCAATCGGCTTCGCCGAGGTCGGTTTGCGGCACCGGCGGCGGCGCGAGGCGGGCGACCGCCTCGATCAGGCGGTCGAGCTTCTGGCTCAGGGTATCGATGGTGCTGTCGGTCATCTCTTGTCTTTTTTGTTTCGCATTCGGGACGTGCGGCAGGCCAACCTACCTGATTTCAGCGGTTTCGAAACTCGTCCCAAGCATTTGTTCGGGCATGATCTTTTGCGAAAACCGAGCGTCGCTTTTCGGGATCACCCTCTAACACGGCTCACCAGCCCGGAAAAGCAGCCGATTTGCCCGGCGGCGCAGTTGCATTGGCAACGTTACCGACTATATTCCGGCCAAATTTGGCGGGGCCGCCTTGCGGCTGTTTTTCAAAGTTCAGGAGTACCTCGATGTTCGTGACACCGGCATACGCCCAAGGCATCGGCGGGGACTCGTCCGCAATGTTTATCCAGATCGTGCCGTTTGCTCTGATTTTCGTGATCATGTATTTTCTGATCATCCGGCCGCAGCGCACGCAGCTGAAGAAGCGCGGCGAGATGCTGGCGGCGGTTCGCCGCGGCGATACGGTGGTCACCGGCGGCGGCTTCGTCGGCAAGGTGACCAAGGTGATCGACGACAACGAGCTCGAAATCGACCTTGGCGGCGGCACCAAGGTGACGGCGCTGCGCTCGACACTCGCCGACGTGCGCGTCAAGGGCGAACCGGTGGCGAACCAGAACGCCAAGAAATAACCGAATTGTCGGCGGAACGATCCGCCAGCACGCCCTGACGGACGACGCCATATGCTTTATTTTTCGCGCTTCAAGATGATCCTGATCTGGCTGGCCGTGGCCGCCACAGTGGTCCTCGCTGCGCCCAACCTTTTTTCCGCCAGCACGCTGGCCAAGTTGCCCGACTGGCTGCCGAAGCGGCAGATGACGCTCGGCCTCGACCTGCAGGGCGGCTCGCACATCCTGCTCAGGATGGATCCGAACGATCTGATCAAGGATCGGCTGGAGACGACGCGCGACGAAATCAGGACGCTGCTGCGCGATGCCAAGATCGGCTATACCGGCCTTTCCGGAACGGGCCGTACGGTGCAGGTCCGCATCACCGATCCCGCACAGATCGAGGCTGCCAAGACAGCCTTGAAACCATTGACCAATCCGGTGGCCGCAGGCCTGTTCAGCGGCGGCTCCATCCAGGAGATGACGCTGGATGATTCCGAGCCCGGCCTGCTCAAATTTGCCGTCACCGATGCGGGGATCAAATATCGCACCTCGACGGCGCTGACGCAGGCGATCCAGGTTGTCGAGCGTCGCGTCAACGAACTCGGCACCACCGAGCCGATCGTGCAGCGCCAAGGCGACGACCGTATCCTGGTGCAGGTGCCTGGTCTCCAAGACCCGCAGCGGCTGAAGGAAATTCTTGGCCAGACCGCAAAGCTGACTTTCCAGATGGTCGACCAATCGATGCCGGTGCAGGACGCGCTGAACGGCCGTCCGCCGCCGGGATCCTCGGTGCTGTATTCGCAGGACGACCCGCCGGTACCGTATCTGATCGAGAACCGCGTCATCGTTTCGGGTGAAAACCTCGTCGATGCCCAGGCGACCTTCAACTCCCAAAACAACGAGCCGGTTGTTTCGTTCCGCTTCGATTCGAAAGGGGCGCAGCGGTTCGGCCAGGCGACATCGCAGAACGTCGGCAAGCTGTTTGCCATCATCCTCGACAACCAGGTGATTTCGGCGCCGCAGATCCGTGAACCGATCCCCGGCGGTACCGGCCAGATATCGGGGAATTTCACCGCTGAGAGCGCCAACGACCTCGCCGTGTTGCTGCGTGCCGGCGCCTTGCCTGCGACGCTGACGGTGATCGAAGAACGCACGGTGGGGCCGGGACTTGGCCAGGATTCCATCCATGCCGGCAAGGTCGCCGGCATCATCGGGTCGATCCTGGTGGTGGCATTCATGTTCGTCGCCTACGGTTTCCTCGGCTTCCTCGCCAACATCGCGCTGGCGGTGCATGTGGCGATGATTGTCGGGCTGCTGTCGCTGCTTGGCGCAACGCTGACCCTACCCGGTATCGCTGGTATCGTGCTGACCATCGGCATGGCGGTCGATTCGAACGTTCTCATCTATGAGCGCATCCGCGAGGAGCGGCGTAACGGCCGCTCGGTGATCCAGGCGATCGACACCGGTTTCAGCAAGGCGCTGGCGACCATCGTCGATTCCAACGTCACCTCGCTGATCGCGACCGTGGTGCTGTTCTGGCTCGGAACCGGACCGGTGAAGGGCTTTGCCGTCACCTATGCCATCGGCATCCTGACCACGGTCTTCACCGCCTTCACCTTCACCCGCCTGCTGGTGTCGATCTGGCTTCGCCGCGCCCGTCCGAAGGAGTTGCCGCGGGCGCCTGTGACGTTCATTCCGCCCGGCACGAAAATTCCGTTCATGGGCATCCGCCGCTGGACGTTCACACTGTCCAGCGTGCTTTCGGTGTTGTCGGTCATCGGCTTCATGACCATCGACATCAATTACGGCATCGATTTCAAGGGCGGCTCACTGATCGAGGTGCAGTCCAAGGCCGGCAATGCCGATCTGGCCGACATCCGCGGCAGACTGACGGAACTGAATATCGGGGAGGTGCAGGTTCAGCAGTTCGGCGAGCCGAACGACGTGCTGATCCGCGTCGGTACCCAGGAGGGTGGCGAGAACGCCGAACAGACCGTCATCGACAAGGTGCGCGGCGAACTGCAGGACCAGTATGATTTTCGCCGCGTCGAAGTGGTGGGGCCAACGGTTTCGGGCGAACTTGCCAAGCAAGGCACCATTGCCATGCTTGTCGCGCTGCTCGGCATCCTGATCTATGTCTGGTTCCGCTTCGAATGGCAGTTCGCGGTCGGCGCCATCGTTGCGACCGTGCACGACGTGGTCATGACGATCGGCTTCTTCGTCATCACCGGCCTCGAATTCAACCAGTCGTCGCTGGCGGCGATCCTCACTATCATCGGTTATTCGCTCAACGACACCATCGTCGTCTATGACCGTGTTCGCGAGGATCTGCGAAAATACAAGCGAATGTCGCTGCCGCAATTGCTGAACAACGCCATCAACGAGACGCTGTCGAGGACGACGCTGACCTCGGTGACGACGATCCTGGCGCTGCTGGCGCTGGTGCTGTTCGGCGGCGAGGTGATCCGCTCGTTCACCATGGCGATGCTGTTCGGCGTCGTGTTCGGCACCTATTCGTCGATCTTTATCGCCGCGCCACTGCTTATCCTGTTCAAGCTGCGGCCGCAGGCCACAGCATCCGATGAGGAAAAGCCGGTGGGCGGCGGCAAAGCCATAGCCACCTGACGGCTTGCCGCAAAAGTGGCCAAGGGCATCGTCATCCGCGAGGCGCATTTCCCGGGCCGCGCACCGATCGAGGCTTACGGCAATGGCGGCTTCCGCTTTGCCGACATGTCGCATCGCGGCTCGCTGCTGTGCCTGCCTTCGGGCATATACGGCTGGGAGCCGGCCGATCCGCTGGCGCTGACGGCAGCGGATTTCGCCAAGCTGTTCAATGAGGCCGACAAGGTCGAGATCCTGCTGGTCGGCAGCGGCAGGGATCTGAGGCCGTTGCCGGCCGCGCTGCGTACGGCGCTGAAAGAAGCGGGCATTTCCGCCGATCCGATGTCGACCGGGGCGGCGGTGCGGACCTATAATGTGCTGCTGGCGGAAGACCGCGCCGTGGCCGCAGCGCTCATCGCCGTCGACTGACGTGGCCGAAAACACCAAAGCCGTCATGGAGACGGTGCGCGCCGCCGACCATGACCGCTATCTCGCCGCGCTCTACGCGCCCGAAGACAAGCGGGACGCGGTGTTTTCGCTCTATGCCTTCAACGCCGAAATTGCCGGCATACGCGATCGCATCCGCGAAGCGCTGCCGGGTGAAGTCCGGCTGCAATGGTGGCGAGACATCATCGCCGCCGAAGAGGATCGCGCTAAGGTCGGCCATCCCGTGGCGGACGCGCTGAGGGCGACTATTTCCGCTCACCGCCTGCCCAAGGCCGCTTTCGACAATATGCTCGAAGCGCGCATCTTCGATCTCTATGACGACCCGATGCCGTCGCGCACCGACCTCGAAGGCTATTGCGGCGAGACTGCCGCAGCACTTATCCAGCTTGCGGCGATGGTGCTCGATCCGGTCGAAGCACCGCGCTTTGCCGAACTTGCTGGCAGGGCAGGTTGTGCGCAGGCAATGACCGGTCTCCTGCTTCTACTGCCGCTGCATCGCAAGCGAGGGCAATGCTTTGTCCCGGCCGACATTTTGGCGGCGGCGGGATCGTCGCCGCAAGAATTCGTTACAGGCGACGGCGGGCCGGGCGCGGAACGCGCAGTGGCCGCGATGATCGCGCTGGCACGCGAGCATCTTTCCGCTTTCACGCAGGGGGCGTCCGCTCTGCCGGTTTCGCTGCGCCCGGCCTTTCTGCCGCTGGCGTTGTCGAGCGCCTATCTCAGCAAGATTGACGGCTCCCGCCATTCACCGCTTGATGGCGCGGTGCGGCTTTCGGCCTTGCGCCGGCATTGGCTTTTGTTCCGGCGCGCGACGCGGGGCTGGCCGGCGGTGTGAAGGCTGATTGCTAATGAGGAAATCCGGCCCGGCCGCCAAGCCGGGACTGCCGGCGGCGAGCATCGGCCCGGCCGAGTAGCTTCCATCACGATGGATCACTCGACCCGCCATCGCGCATCAGCGTTTCATAATCGCGACCGCCATAGAAGATGTTGACGATGCGAACGAGATCGTCGCTGACAACATAGGCGATAATAGCCGAGTGCTCGAACGGCACCGTTCGCAATCCTGGTGCAATGTCGTCGCGCGGCCGGCCGCCACGCGGTGCATTGCCGATGTTTCCGCAACGCAGCTTGATCCTGTCGACGAAATTGTCCGCAGCCGCTTCGCTCGCACCGCGGTTGACGATATAGCCGGCAATCGATACCAAATCCGTGATCGCGCCTTCGCTAAGAACTACGGCGAGACGCTGGATCATCGTTCCCCCTCGCCAACTCCGAAATCCTGCTCTTCACTCTCGTGATTGCCTGGTCCAGCGGAACGTCAGGCCTTGTGTCCTCGATCGAGGCCTTCACGCGCGCCCGGATCGAGGCCATGCGCTCGGCATGTTCTTCCTCTTCGCGCTGGAAAGCGCGAAGTGCCGCGCGGATGACCTCGCTCGCCGATCCGTAGGAGCCGTCCTCGACCTTTTCGCGGATCATACGCGCCATGGCGGGCGTTACGGTGACGGACAGTTTCTCAGCGGATTCCATGGGATTTTGGCCTCGCGATACAAAGTAGGATAATATCCTACTTCTCCGCCGCGCAACGCGCAAGAGCGGAGATCGGCACTATTCCGCAGCTTCCGCCCGGGAAGGCAGCCCCAGCCATTCGCGGCAGTCGGCCAGCGCGCGCGACGTCACGGCGTGCCGCTTGGCGACCGTCTTGTCCTTGCCGCGCAGCCGCTTGCCTTCGATCTTCGGCGTGTCCACGGGCGGGAACAGGCCGAAATTGACGTTCATCGGCTGGAAAGAGCGCTTTCCAGGCTCGTCGTCGGAGACAATATGGCCACCGGTGATGTGGTTGAGCAGCGCGCCAAACGCGGTGGTCAAGGGCGGCAGCGACGGCGCGTGGCCGAGCCGTTCTGCGGCGGCGAAGCGCCCGGCAAGCAAGCCTATGGCGGCGCTCTCGACATAGCCCTCGCAGCCGGTGATCTGGCCGGCAAAACGCAGGCCGGGTCGCGACTTCAACTGCAACGAAGCGTCGAGCAGCGTCGGCGAATTGATGTAGGTGTTGCGGTGCAGGCCGCCGAGGCGGGCGAACTCGGCATTCTCCAGCCCGGGGATGGTGTGGAAAATGCGCACCTGCTCGGCGTGCTTCAGCTTGGTCTGGAAGCCGACCATGTTGTAGAGCGTGCCCAGCGCGTTGTCCTGGCGAAGCTGAACGACGGCATAGGCCTTTACGGACGGATTATGCGCATTGGTCAGCCCCATCGGCTTCATCGGCCCGTAGCGCAATGTCTCGACGCCGCGCTCGGCCATCACCTCGATCGGCAGGCAGCCGTCGAAATAGGGCGTACCTTCCCACTGCTTGAATTCGGTTTTCTGGCCGTCGACCAGCGCCTGCACGAAGGCAAGGTACTGCTCCTTGTCCATCGGGCAATTGATGTAGTCCTTGCCGGTACCGCCGGGCCCGACCTTGTCGTAGCGCGACTGGAACCAGCAGATGTCCATGTCGATCGTGTCGAAATGGACGATCGGCGCGATGGCATCGAAGAAGGCGAGCGCGTCGGCGCCGGTCACTTCCGCTATCGATCGGGCGAGCGAAGGCGCGGTCAGCGGGCCGGTGGCAACGATTGCCTGGTCCAAGTCCGCCGGCGGCAGGCCGGGCACTTCCTCGCGTCGGATGGTGATGAGCGGGTGGGCTTCGAGCTTCCTGGTGACCGCTTCGGAAAATCCGTCGCGGTCGACGGCCAGCGCACCGCCGGCCGGCACCTGGTGCGCATCGCCGGCGCTCATGATCAGTGAACCGGCCAGCCGCATTTCGGCGTGCAGCAGGCCGACGGCATTGGTTTGCGCATCGTCCGAGCGGAAGGAATTGGAACAGACGAGCTCGGCCAGCCCGTCGGTCTTGTGCGCTTCGGTGCCGCGGACGGGACGCATTTCATGCAGGACAACGGGGACGCCGGCTTCGGCCGCCTGCCAGGCGGCTTCGGCGCCGGCGAGACCGCCGCCGATGACGTGAATGGGATTCTTGTCCATGAGCGCCGAAATAGTCGCTTGGCGCGAGGATTGCAATTACACGAATGAGCCGCGCTGTTGCCGCCACGCGCTGCAATCGTCTACTATCGCGAATGGGTGGGAGTCTCGGGGTCTTTGCCAGAGCGACATTTCTGACAGTCGTGACCGCGGTAGGCGGATCAGCGGCCGCCGGCGAACTGGCCGCGACGGCTCCCAAACGGATCCCCATATGTCACGGCTACGGTTGCAACTATCGCACAATGCTCGCGCTTGGCCCCAGTGACGGTGCGCGTTTCCGCTCTATCCTGCGTGCGGGTGCGGCTTCGCCCCAGGCCGAGCGTTCCGCTATTTCCAAGGCGGTCCGCTATTTCGAGCAACGCATTTTCCAGGCCATCGGCATTCGTGACCAGCCGCAGTCAGAATTCGGTGCCTCGCGCATCAGGGGCCAAATGGATTGTGTCGACGAATCGACCAATACGCATGCGTTGCTGGTCTATCTTGCCGAGCGAAAACTGCTCAGGTTTCACAAGGTCGAGGACAAGGCCTCGCGAGGCCTGTTTGTCGACGGGCGCTATCCGCATTGGACGGCGGTGATCAGCGACCGCGGCGATACGGAATGGGTGGTGGATTCCTGGTATGCGCCGATGGGCGGCGCGCCGGACATCTTTCCGCTGAGCCAGTGGAAGGAACGGGGCGTGCTGAAAAGCGGGGCGCTGGACTGACGATAGGGCCGTCCCGCAAAGACGGCTCTCCCCAAAGCAGCTTCGGAGTGCCTAGACCTGAAAACAACAACACCCGCCGGGGGAGGAGGTCCGGCGGGTGTCGTTTTGTTGGTCGATCCTCGGGAGGAGGTGAAGATCGACCGTATTCGTCATCGCCGGGGAGGAGGTCGGCTTTGACGAAATTCTTTTCGCCATTTGAAAGGGCGCGAAACCCTTTTTAGAAACAACTTAGAAACAGCGCCCGCCGAGGGAGGAGGTCCGGCGGGCGCCGTTTTTGTGGTCAACCCTCGGGAGGAGGTGAAGGCTGACCGTATCCGTCAGGGTCGGGGAGGAGGTCGACCCTGGCGAAATTCTTGTGGTTAGATCGCCCTGCGAGCGACCATCTTGATCTCGTCACGGACGATGCCGAGATCGTTGAGCTGGCGGTTCGACAGGCGACCCAGCTCGGTAACCGTCTCGCGGTAGACGCGCCAGTTACGATAGTTGCGGATCAGGTTCATTGTCGTTCTCTTTTCAAAACTGGTCGGACCATTTGCGGCCCGAAGGATTAGACCGCCTTGCGGGCGACGTAGTGAATGTCGCTGCGGCTGATGCCGAGGTCGGTCAGTTCACGGGTGCTCAGGCGGCTCAGCTCGGACACGGTGTCCCTATAGCGGCGCCAGTTGCGATAGTTGCGGATCAGGTTCATGGTATTCTCGTTTCGTCTTTCTTTCGGATCATTCCGTCTTTGTGTGCACCGTGAAAATAGGTGGGATCATATCGATTTAAAAGCGCTATTGGTGCATGGCAGCAATGCAAATTGTGCAATGCAACATTAACGCGCGTCCGGCTTTCCGCCCAAATCGGAAAATGCCGTAAGGTCAAACGCTTGGGCGCACGAGCTAAAAGGACGAAGCGAAAGGGGAGGGGCAATGGCGAGCTATTCGTCACGGGTCAGGTCGGATATCGCGCGATGGCAGCAGGCCGGCCTGATCGACGCGCCGACAGCCGATGCGCTGACGCGCGACGTCGAGGCCAACGAACGCAAATCGCTGAGCTTCGGCTCGATCCTGGCGATGATGGCGGCGCTGCTGTTCGGCGCGGCTATCCTGATTTTTATCGCCGCCAACTGGGAAGTCATCCCGCGGCTGGTGCGGGTCGCGGCACTTTTTGCCGTTATCCTTGCCGGCTATGTCGGCGGCGCGGTGCTGAAGATGCGCGACCATGCGGCGATCGGCGAGGCGCTGTGGATCGTCGCAGCGGCGGCATTCGGCGGATCGATCGCGCTGATCGGCCAGATGTATCATTTGTCGGGCGACGAGGCCTCGGCCTTGATCACCTGGGGCGTCGGCACGGCGCTGGCGGCGGTGGCGCTGCGCTCAAACCCGCTGACCGTCGCTGCCGTCGGCATCGCCGATGCCTGGCTGTTCCTGAGAGGGTTCGACTACTTCCGGCGCACGGAATTTCCGCATCTCTTCGTCGTCATGGCGCTGGTGCTGTTCGCCGTTTCGTTCTGGACGCGCAGCCAGGCGGCGCGCCACCTGATCATCCTGTCGGTCCTTTTCTACCTGGTGCTGTTGGTCATGGAGTACGACACGCTGCAAGTCGCCATCCCGCTCGTTGCCGCGTCGGTGCTGCTTTTTACCGCTGCGATCTTTGCTGCCGGGCCGGTCGAGAGTGTTTTGCAACTCGGCGGCAGGTTGCCCTTGCATGCGCTGATCGGCTTTCTCACCGGCCTGGCGATGATCCAGTTCGAACTGGCGGATGAAAGCAGCTACAGCAGCGGCTTCGCCATTGCCTCGGCTGTTGCGCTGGCCGGCATCGTCGCGGCGATCGTGCTGGGCGGCCGCGAGAGCCGGGGGCTGCGCTGGGTTGCCTATGCGGGCTTCGCCTTCGAACTCGCCATCATCTATGTGGTGATGCTGCAATCAATGCTCGACACGGCAGGCTTCTTCCTTGCGGCGGCGGTGCTTCTCGCCGTTCTGGCCTTTATTATCATCCGCATAGAAAAGCGCATGAACGCCTCGAACATGACAGGAGCGGCGGCATGATGACCGGCAAAAGACTGATCATCTCGGCGCTGGTCCTGGCGCTCGTCCAGATCGGCTTTCTGAGCTGGATCATCGCCGGACGCGCGGCGATCCTGCGCGACGGCAAGCAGGTCCTGCTCAGGGTCGAGCCGATCGATCCGCGCGATCTCTTGCGCGGTGACTATATCTCGCTTGGCTACGAGATTTCGCGCATACCGGTGAAGCTGATCGGCAACATTCCGGCCGGCAAGCTTTCCAGCGAGGAAACGTCGATCGTGGTCAGGCTGAAGCAGGGCGCCGATGGCTATTGGGGGCCGACCGCGGCTTGGTTCGGGCAAGCGCCGGTGCCGGCAGCATCCGGCGAAGCCGATATCGTCGGACACGTCTCCGAGGGCTGGGATATCAGCCAGGGAGCAACGACGATCGCGCCGGAGTACGGCATCGAGCGCTTCTATCTGCCGGAAGGCGAGGGGATCGCGATCCAGAACGATATGCGGGTGCGGCCGTTCGGCATCCGCGTGGCGATCGCGGCCAACGGCACGGCGCAGATCAAAGCGCTGGTGGACGGCGACAAGACACTGTTCGAGGAGCCGCTTTACTAGATCGCGCTACGGCCTTGGCAATGATCCTCCTTCGCCAAGGCTTCAGAGGAGCTTCGAGTGGCCTGCCACCCGAAGCTCGAAGAGCGAAGGGTGGTGCGGATGAAGGGACTCGAACCCCCACGCCTTTCGGCACTGGAACCTAAATCCAGGGCGTCTACCAATTCCGCCACATCCGCATTGCCCGGCCAATCCCATGTAGCCATCATTCTGTCAATGTCAGGGCCGATATCGGCATCATTGGCCGGAATGCAAAGATGGTTGAAAATCAGCGTCGCCTGTGACAAAAGGCGTGTCGAATGTGACGGGACGCGACGATCCGCTTCTGCAGAATGTGATAAGAAGTAGGAAAAACAAAGACTTATTCACATTTTGGAGCGTATTTCTGGAGGATTTGTGCCGCGTTGGGCGGACAGATCGCCAAGTCCCGCACCAAAAGCCATTCCCGGCAAGATCATACCGGCAGGCTGTAAACGGCAGGGGCCGTTTGACGGCCTCATTGGTGGAAACAAAGGTTTTATGATGCAGGTCACCGAAACGCTCAACTCCGGTCTCAAGCGCGAGATCAAGATCACCGTGCCGGCCGGTGACATGGAAGCCAAGCTGATGGCGCGGCTCTCCGATGCCAGGAACAAGGTCCGCATCAACGGCTTCCGCCCGGGCAAGGTGCCGGTGCAGCACCTGCGCAAGGTCTACGGCAAATCGTTCATGGCCGAAGTGGTCAACGAGATCCTCAACGATTCGACCCGTTCGATCATCACCGGGCGCGGCGAAAAGGCCGCCATGCAGCCCGAAGTGATCATGACGGAGGACGAGAAGGAGGCCGAGAAGATTCTGGCAGGCGGCGCCGACTTCGAGTTCCGCCTGAACTATGAGGTCATTCCGCCGATCGAGATCAAGGATTTCTCCGACATCAAGGTGACGCGCCAGGTGTTCGACGTGCCGGATGAAGAGATCGACGAGCAGGTCAAGCGTGTCGCTGAATCCGCCCGCACCTACGAGCCGAAGACCGGCAAGGCCGCCGAGGGCGACCGCGTGACCATCGATTATGTCGGCAAGATCGACGGCGAAGCCTTCAACGGCGGCGCCGGCACCGATCAGCCGCTGGTACTCGGCTCCAAGGAATTCATCCCCGGCTTCGAGGACCAGCTGGTCGGCAGCAAGGCTGGGGACGAGAAGCAGATCACGGTAACCTTCCCGGAAAACTACCAGGCGGCGCATCTGGCCGGCAAGGAAGCCACTTTCGACGTGACCGTCAAGGAAGTGTCGAAGCCCGGCGAACTTGAGATCAACGACGAGATGGCCAAAAACCTCGGCCTGGAGTCGCTGGAGCGCCTGCGCGTGGTGGTGCGCGGTCAGATCGAAAATCAGTTCGGCTCGATGACGCGCCAGAAGGTCAAGCGCCAGTTGCTCGACCAGCTCGACGCCGCCTACTCGTTCGAGGCGCCGTCCAAGCTCGTCGAGGCCGAGTTCAACAACATCTGGAACCAGGTCAACCGCGATCTCGAAGCCGCCGGACGCACCTTCGCCGACGAAGAGACGACTGAGGAAGAAGCGCGCGCCGAATATATGCGCCTTGCCGAACGCCGCGTGCGTCTCGGCCTGGTTCTCGCCGAAATCGGCGAGAAGGCAGGCGTCACGGTGACGGACGAGGAACTGCAGCGCGGCCTGTTCGAGCAGGTACGCCGCTATCCGGCCAGCCAGCAGCAGGAAGCCTTCGAATTCTATCGCAACAATCCCGAAGCGCTGAATACGTTGCGCGCGCCCATGTTCGAAGAGAAGGTGGTCGACCATCTGCTCGGCCAGATTTCGGTCACCGATGTCAAGGTCAGCAAGGAAGAACTGCTGGCCGACGACGAGGATACGGAGACGACCAAGGCAAAGCCGGCGAAGAAGCCGGCCGCGAAAAAAGCCGACGCCAAGAAGGCCGACGACGACGCTGAAGAGCCGAAGAAAAAGGCCGCGCCGAAGAAGAAGGCCGCCAAGGACGCTGAATAACGTCCCTGCTGAATTCCGAAAGGCCGCCTTCTCGAGGCGGCCTTTTTCGTTGTGGCGCAGACGCAACGGATTTCACGCATCTGGCGGTCGAGGTGGCGATACGAAGCTTTGATGATTATCTGCGCAGGGTTGCTGACCGCAGCGGTTGTTGGAGGCATCGTTGAGACAGTTCTTCGGTATCGGAAGCGTGATGGCGGCGGCATTCCTGCTTGCGTCGGTCTGCGGGATCGCTCAGGCTGATACGGTTCTCGACAACTGGCGGTTCGACAAGACCAGCGATGGCCTTGTCACCGCCTCGCTTTACGCGACCAACAAGCTCATCACCGGCGGCGGCGCATTGAGTTACAGCCCGGTATTGACGATCGCCTGCCGGACCGCCGGCGAACCGCGTTGGAGCGAATGGCTGCAGCTGAGCGACACCGTTTCCGCCAGCCGAACCATCGCCATGTCGGTGACTGTCGGCCAATCCGGCAAGCTCAACGAAAGCTGGTCGGTCGGCCCGCGCAGCAGGATGCTGGTCCGCGACGGTGCCGACGGCATCAGGCGACTGATTTCCGCGGACCGGCTGCTGCTGTCCTGGCGGTTCGGGCTGCTGTCGGGGCGCGGCAAAGCCGAGTTTGACCTAGCCGGAGTTGAAGAGGCGGTCGGCCGGATCGCCACCACCTGCAACACCAAATTGCCTTGAGCGCGGATTATCCGCATTAATCCATTCAATGATCGAACTCTACCTGCCGGCCGGGTTCTGTGGTATGTAGGTGCCGCAACTCCAGGCAGTGGATATCCGTTCTGCCCTTCAAGAGCGCATGCCAGCGGACTAGATGTCGGCCTGTGCAGGTCAGCCAGGGCAAATTGGCGATCAGGGAGGAAATGCCATGCGTGCCATTGTGTTTTTTATCGTCATGTCCGTCGCGACCGTCATTGCCGGCCCCTCGTGGGCCCAGGATGCCGCGGCGGGTGAGAAGGTCTTCGCCAAATGCAAGGTCTGCCACGTGGCAGACAAGGACCAGAACAAGATCGGTCCGTCCTTGAACGGCGTCATCGGCCGAACGGCCGGGACGCATCCGGGGTTCAGCTATTCCAAGGCGATGACCGAGGCCGGCAAGTCCGGCGTCAAATGGGATGAGGCCACGCTGACCACCTACCTTCACGATCCGAAAGCGATGGTCAAAGGAACGAAGATGGCGTTTGTCGGCCTCAAGAAAGACGAGGACATCGCCAATGTCATTGCCTACCTGAAGCAATTCTCCAAATAACGCGGCTCTTCCGCCGGATCTTGGTATCGCAAACAGGTCGAGGCATAGCCTCGGCCGCAATCTGCCGGCAGCGTCAGGTGGGGAGGCGGCTCGTTGCAAAAAAGACATTGGCCGGCTAGGCTGCCGTTCCCATCGGTGGTCGTCTGAATGTCGACTGAAGAAAGCCGTCTCAAGGATACCGGCATCCGCCTCTCGGAGGCGACGGCGGGTGATTTCTTTGCGCTTTTGAAACCGCGAGTCATGGCGCTTGCCGTTTTTACCGCCTTCGTCGGCCTGATGATGGCGCCCGGCGTAATGAATCCAGTTATCGCCGTAATCGCCATCGGCGCAATTGCGGTCGGAGCAGGAGCCGCCGGCGCGCTCAATATGTGGTACGACGCAGACATAGACGCCTTGATGTCTCGCACGTCCAAGCGACCAATTCCGTCCGGTCGCGTCACGCCTGGCGAAGCTCTCGGCTTCGGTCTGGTGCTTTCCGCACTGTCGGTCATGACGCTCGGCGTGCTGGTGGGGTGGCTTGCCGCATCGCTGTTGGCGTTCACCATTTTTTTCTACGTCGTTATCTACACAATGTGGCTGAAGCGCTCGACGCCACAGAACATCGTCATAGGCGGCGCGGCAGGCGCCCTTCCTCCGGTGATCGGGTGGGCGGCTGCAACCGGCGCTATCGGTATTGAAAGTCTCATCCTGTTTCTGATCATTTTCCTCTGGACGCCGCCTCATTTCTGGGCGCTGGCCCTTTTCAAGGTCGGCGACTATGCCGCGGCGGGTATCCCGATGATGCCGAATGTGGCCGGCCAGCACTCGACCAGAAAACAAATCTTCGCCTATTCGCTGCTCTTGGCGCCAATCGGCGTTCTCCCTTGGGGCTTTGGCTTCGCGAGCGGATATTACGGCACTGTTTCAGCCGCATTGGGCGCAGGTTTCATTTGGCAGGCCTGGAAGGTTCTCGTCGCCGACAAGGAGATGAAGCCGGCAAAGGCGCTGTTTGCGTATTCGATTGTCTATCTTTTCGCAATCTTTGCGGCGCTGCTTGCCGACACCATTGTAATGCGAGTGGTCGCGTCAGCCGGCTATTGACACCTGCTCCAAAACATCACGTCGGCAGAGCACAAAATCCCAGCAACAGCAGAATAACGACGCCAAGGCCGAGTATGAGAACTGTCCTTCCATCCATGACCTTCACCTTCGACTAGAAGAGCATATCGAAAAACGGCGTCTGGAGCTAGTCAGGCTACCCGGGACCCTTACTCCCGGCCTTCCTACAAAGCGCGACAAGTCCCCCGCATGAGAGTATATTGATCATGGTGCAGGTCGCGGTTTGCGTGGGCCAATCATGCAGAACGGCAGCACAGTAAAACGCGACCTTACCGGACCTGGTCTGGAGGAATGGTCATGGCAAGCTTTCACGTGATAGCAGGTGCCAGCGAGACGCTGGAACACACCAGAGTTCGAAAAATCGGTGTCTCCGATCTTTTTGATGCGCTCAGGCGTGGGGTCGATGATTTTATGGTCAAGCCGTCGCACATCGTTTTTCTCTGCCTGATCTATCCGCTTGCGGGAATCGTGCTTGCTGTCTGGACATCAGGCAACAACACGCTGCCATTGCTGTTTCCGCTTGTGTCCGGCTTTGCACTGATTGGTCCGTTCGCGGCGATCGGCCTCTATGAGATCAGCCGGCGACGGGAAGCCGGGCTCGATGCCTCGTGGAGACACGCCTTTGAGGTCAGGAGTTCTCCGGCACTGCCGGCTATTGCAGCGGTCGGCATCATGCTGCTTGCGATCTTCATCGCCTGGCTTTTGACGGCCCAGATTTTCTATCAGACCCTGTTCGGCCCGGCGCCACCGCAATCGCTGTCCAGCTTCATCAGTGAAATATTCGCCACGGGACGCGGCTGGACGCTCATCATCCTGGGTCACGCCATCGGCTTCGTGTTCGCCGCGGTTGTGTTGTGCACCACGGTCGTCGCATTCCCGTTGTTGCTCGACCGCGATGTCGGGGCCTACGAAGCCATCCACACCTCGGTGCGCGTTGTCCTGGCCAACCCGATCGTGATGGCGGTGTGGGGCCTTATCGTCGCCGTCGCCCTGATCATCGGCTCGCTGCCAGTGTTCGCCGGGTTGGCAGTCGTGCTGCCGATCCTTGGTCATGCCACCTGGCATGTCTATCGGAAAGTTGTGGAATCGCCGCCGGCCACCAGACCGTGAGCTGAAAACCTGCCGTGCCCGTACCGGCGAAATGCCGGTGCGGGCAGGGTGGGGCAGAGCTTTCAATAGGCGGGGTGGCTGAAACGGGCCTGGCGCGCGTCCTTTGTCAGGTCGCGGAAATCTTTGCCGCTCACATGCACAAGCGTCTTGTGGTCGCCGCCCTCGAAATAGACTTCGGGAGCGTCGCCGAGGCTTTCGTCGAGGACCACCGGCACATCATAGGCAGCGCCGATCGGCGGCACGGCGCCGACGTCGCAATCGCCGAACAACGAGACCACCTCGTCTTCAGAGGCCAATCCAAGGGGCTTGTCCATGACATCCTGCAATGTCGCGAGTTCTATCCTGTGCGTGCTTGGAACCACGGCCAGCGCGTAGCCACGGTCGTGGTGAACGACAACCGATTTGGCCATTATGCTGCCAGGCACATGTGCCGCAATGGCGGATTGTCTGCTTGTCGCCGTGCGGTGATGCTCGACGGTGTCGTAGGAAATTCCTTTCCTATCGATGAAGTCCTTCAGTCTGTTTGCGATGGTCATCTTGGGCGCCCCTTGCTGGTGTTCGCGACGCATGTGGAAACGCCGGCATGGCCAGTCGTTTCCGATACCAACAGAAATGGACCAGCCGTGGATTGTTTCAAGGCGAAGGCTCCAGGACCGGACGGCCTGGATCCGGATTGCATGTCAGGGCCCGGCCCCGAAAAACGCCATTCTGGTGAGAAGCGTGTAGTCCGCTTCGAAGACCATCATCGTCACGAACACCAGAACCAGCACCGGCGGCAGGATGATCGCATATGTCAGCGCCAGCCGTTCCCAGGCCATGTGCATGAAGATGGCGACGATCAGCCCGGCCTTGAGGATCATGAAGATCAGGATCAGCGACCATCTGAGATAGCCGTGGAGGCCGAAATAGTCGACCAGATAGGAGCAGGTGCTGAGGATGAACAACCACGCCCAGACCACCAAATAGAGCTTGATCGGGTGCTCCTGATGAACCTCCGCCGGGGTAACGCCGGTCGTCGTCGCATCATGGGTATGGGCGCGGTCCAGCGCATGCTGTCCCAGGCCGTTTGCGGTTGCTTCAGCCATGTCCTGCCTCTCACCAAAGATAGAAAAATGCGAAAATGAACACCCAGACCAGGTCGACGAAATGCCAGTAAAGCCCCATGATTTCGACGTTCTCGTAGCGGCCCCTCCGGCTGGTGAAGAAGCCGGGCCGTCCGACGTCGTAGTCCCCGCGCCAGACCTTTCGCGCCACGATGATCAGGAAGATCACCCCGATCGTCACATGCGTGCCGTGGAAGCCGGTAATCATGAAAAAGGATGCGCCGAACTGTGCAGCGCCCCATGGATTGCCCCAAGGCCGGACGCCTTCGGTGATCAGCTTGGTCCATTCGAAGGCTTGCATGCCGACGAAGGTCGCGCCGAGTGCTGCGGTCAAAAGCATCAGGACTGCAGTCTTGCGGCGGTCGCGGCGATAGCCGAAATTGACCGCCATGGCCATCGTTCCGCTGCTTGAGATCAGCACGAAGGTCATTATGGCGATAAGGATCAACGGAATGTCGGAGCCGCCGATGCGCAGGGCAAAGACCTCGCTCGGATTGGGCCACGGCACGCGTGTTGAGATACGCGCGGTCATGTAGGAGAGCAGGAAGCAGCCGAAGATGAACGTGTCGCTGAGCAGGAAGATCCACATCATGGCCTTGCCCCAGGACACGTTTTTGAACGCCCGCTGATCCGAGGACCAGTCGGCGGCGATGCCTTGCCAGCCTGGGGGGCGCGGCCCCGTTCGGCCGATGTGGGTCAGTGTCGTCTCTGCCATCCGCCCGTTCCTCCTAGGTCAGCAACCCTCGGCAAATGTCGATTAAAGTCGAAGCCCAGCCGGCCAGAAGAGCAAAGATGGCGAGCCAGACGAAAAGCAGGAAATGCCAGTACATGGCGCACAGCTCGACACTGAGGCGAAGCCGGTGCGGCGGCGCTCCGTTCCAGGCGCCGACGCTCGTTCTGCCCAACCCGACCAGCCCCCCCAGTATATGCAGGCCATGCATTCCCGTTAGCAGGTAGAAGAAGCTGTTGGCCGGATTGGACGCCAGAAAATAGCCGTCCGCACTCAGTTCCCGCCATGCCACAAGCTGTCCGATCAGGAAGACGAGCGCTGTGAGCCCAGCGGTGGCGAGGCCGAGCCTGACCATGTCCACTTGACCCTTGCGCGCCGCGAGCGAAGCGCACTGTATCGCAATGCTGCTCAAGACCAGTACGCCGGTGTTAAGCCAGAGCAGGTGCGGGATGGGCAGCGGCCGCCAATCCGACAGCGCCATGCGCATGAAGTAAGCACTGGTGAACAGCGCGAACAGGCAGCCGACGACGGCAAGGAAGACGCCGAGACCGATCTTTGCGGTCGGCAGCGCCGATCGGTCCAGGGCGACAAAATCCCCGATCATACCTTGCTCGAGCCACGGCTTCGTCATTAGCCGCTGATGGGAAAGCCACCACCCAGCAATACCGGCGATCACGAGCAGGAAAACCAGGATTACGCTCATGCCGGCTCCCTGGAGGGCGCGAAGGAGCCCGGAACGTTTTGCGGTATGAAGTCCTCCTTGGCTCCCGGCACGCTGTAGTCATAGGCCCAGCGATAGACGATCGGCAGATCCTTGCCGAAATTGCCGTGGGCGGGCGGTGTTTCGGGCGTCTGCCACTCAAGCGTCGTTGCCCGCCACGGATTGCCGCCAGCCTCACGGCCATGGCGGATGCTCCAGATGAGATTGAACAGAAACACAATCTGGGCAAAACCGACGATAAAAGCCATGATGCTGATGAACGAGTTCAGGTGGTGGGCCGATTCCGTCATCACCGTCATGTCGGTCAATTCGTTGTAGCGCCGCGGCACGCCCATCAAGCCGAGATAGTGCATGGGAAAGAAGATCAGATAGGCGCCGAGGAAGGTGACCCAGAAATGGAACCGGCCCAGTGTCTCGTTCAGCATCCGACCGGTGACCTTCGGATACCAGTGATAGATCGCGCCGAAAATCACGATGATCGGGGCGACCCCCATGACCATATGGAAATGGGCGACGACGAACATTGTGTCCGACAGCGGAACGTCGACGACGACATTGCCGAGGAATAGCCCGGTCAACCCGCCATTGACGAAGGTGACGATGAAGGCCAGGGCAAAAAGCATCGGTATGGTGAGATGGATGTCGCCGCGCCACAGCGTCAGTACCCAGTTGTAGACCTTGATGGCTGTTGGAACTGCGATGATCAATGTCGTGGTGGCGAAGAAAAAGCCGAAATAGGGATGCATGCCGCTGACATACATATGGTGCGCCCAGACCACGAAACTCAGCGCGCCGATGCCGACGATGGCCCAGACCATCATGCGGTAGCCGAAGATGTTCTTGCGCGCATGGGTGCTGATCAGGTCGGACACGATGCCGAAGGCCGGAAGCGCAACGATGTAGACCTCGGGATGGCCGAAGAACCAGAACAGATGCTGGAACAGGATCGGGCTGCCGCCGCCATGCTGCAACTGTTCGCCCATCTCGACGATCGCCGGCATGAAGAAGCTGGTGCCGAGCGCCCGGTCGAGCAGCATCATCACGCAGGCGACGAACAGCGCCGGGAAGGCGAGCAGAGCCATGACCGTGGCGGTGAAAATACCCCAGACGGTGAGCGGAAGGCGCATCAGCGTCATGCCGCGCGTGCGGCCCTGCAGCACCGTCACGACATAGTTCAAGCCGCCCATGGTAAAGCCGACGATGAACAGGATCAGCGAGACGAGCATCAGGATGATGCCCCAGTCCTGGCCGCCTGGCGTACCGGTCATGATCGCCTGCGGCGGATAGAGCGTCCAGCCGGCACCCGTCGGTCCGCCGGGCGCAAAGAAGCTCGACACCAGGACCAGCACGGCGAGCAGATAGATCCAGTAGCTCAGCATGTTGACATAGGGAAAGACCATGTCGCGAGCGCCAACCATCAGCGGGATCAGATAGTTGCCAAAGCCGCCCAGGAAGAGTGCGGTGAGCAGGTAGATCACCATGATCATGCCGTGCATGGTGATGAACTGGTAGTAGGCTTCCGGAGTGATGAAGTCGAACGTGCCGGGGAAGCCGAGCTGCAGCCGCATCAGCCAGGACAACACCAGCGCCACCATGCCGATCGCCGTCGCCGTCGCCGAATATTGGATGGCGATGACCTTGGCATCCTGCGAGAAGACATATTTCGTCCACCAGCTGTGCGGATGGTAAAGTTCCATTTCCGCGACTTCGGCCGGCGGTACCGCATCTGCAGGTGTGATATCGACCATAGGAACACCTCCGTGCCCTTTTCGGCCAGCCCGACAGTTCGGGCTTGCCGCACTATTTTCAATCCCGACGGCGCGCCGTCGTTCCGGTTTCCTACTCTGCCGAGCCCATCTGCTGGGGCGCGGACAGCTGCGCAAAAGTCTGCTGCTGGCCAAGCCACGCCAGATAGTCTTCCTGAGTATCGACCATGACCACGCCATGCATCATCGGATGTCCCTGGCCGCAGAGTTCGGCACACAGGACCTGGAAGGTTCCGGTCTTGGTCGGAGTGAACCAGAAATAGGTGACCGAGCCCGGGATCATGTCCATCTTGGCGCGGAATTCCGGCACGTAGAAATCGTGCAGCACATCGATCGAGCGGAGCAGCATCTTGACCGGTTTGCCAACCGGGAGGTGCAGGTCGGCCGCTTCCACTACGACATCGTCCTGGCCGTTGGCATCGGCGGCGATCACGCCGAGTGGATTTTCAGCGTTGACGTCGCGGGTGTCCGATGTGCCGAGCTTGCCGTCCTTGCCGGGGAGGCGGAAACTCCATTGCCACTGCTGGCCGACGACTTCGACCTCGGTTGCGTCGCTTGGAACGGTAACGAACCGGCTCCAGACGAACAGGCCGGGAACCAGCAAAGCCGTGACGCCAACCGCGGTGACGACCGTCAGCCAGGATTCGAGCCGCCTGTTCTCAGGTTCATATGCCGCCTGATTGCCTTCCCGATGACGGAAGCGGAAGACGCAATAGGCCATGAAAAGAACCACGGCGGCGAAGACGACGCCGGTGATCCAGAAAGTTATAATGATGGTGTTGTCGATATAGTCCCAGTTTGAGGCAATCGGCGTCCACCACCATGGGCTCAGGAAGTGGAACAACACCGAGCCCACGACTATCAGAACGAGTACAAGCGCAACGGCCATGTCCCGGTTCCTCCCGGTATTCCAAGCGGCGCAAAGCCGTCCCGGGAAATACCAAGTGCATCATAACTTGATTTGCGATGAAAATTCTAGAGCCGGCTGTGGGAAGGGCAAAAATACCATTTCTCTGTGCTGGCGGTCCTTCGCATCGGATGAATGGGATGTCCCGCAATCCTGGCCGTCGAACGCGGATTGTCACCGACCATAATGCGCCATCCTTCTCGGGACTCGTCCAAACAAACTGCCATCCGGCCTCCGGCGGCTGTTGCCGAGAGGCCGGCAGACGACCCATCGATCCGTCAGGCCTAAAAAGGGCGCCGGGTGGCTGCGCCTGCTAGGCGGCGGACTGGGTCGGAGGGTTCTGGTACATCATCCAGAGCTCGATCGCGGCCAGGACGGCGACCAGAATGCCGATCACGACATGCACGGTCATCGCCGTTGTCGCCTGGAATCCAAGCACCCAGGGAGACACGAGGACCCACAGTCCGACGACCAGATTCACCCACTCTTCCCACACGGCAAATGCCGCGAGGGCGGCAATCGAAAGCACGACGATCAAGATTCCGCTGCCGAGGGCGTTCTGCGTCTGCGGGCCTGCCGCAAAGGCGAAGATCCAGGGAGAAAAGAACAGAATTGCCCCAAGGATCAGGTTGGCTACGTCACAGAGCCTGGCGTTTGTCCACTGGTTCATGGCATCCTCCATAGGGAGCGTTTATGGCTCCCGAGTTCGGCAAGGTGGTGCCTGAGTTCGGCGCGATACGCCCGAAGCCGCTCACTCCGTGTCACGGCAGTGCCCTTGCCCGGCCGGAGTTGCGCATCTGGCGAACTCCAGTCAAATCCGGCTATCTAACTGATTTCCGGGCTTTATGTTCCATTGGGCACCGACACGCCTGGATCAATTGATGGTGATCGAGCAAATCCAAAGCTGCCTGGTCAGGGGCGGCGGGGCGGCGGCGCGTAGCTCATTCTGTCTTTTTATCGAGCCGGTGAAACATTTCTCGGCGATCGCAGTTCTTGGATCCAGAGGAATTGAATAAGGGCAACCTAATTGCGCGGGAGGAGCACGGACGGCACAACTATAAATACGCTCTGCATAGAATACTTTGCAACGGGAAGCTCTCGCTTGTCTTGGTTGCCGCCGAAGCTTGTTTGAAAGACGGCGGTTGCCGCCGAAAAGATTTTCTAAATGAAAATAGCCCAGATCGCGCCGCTAACCGAATCCGTGCCGCCCCGAACCTACGGTGGAACCGAGCGAATTGTGTCGTATCTGACCGAAGAACTTGTCCGACAGGGCCACGAGGTGACGCTGTTCGCCAGCGGCGATTCTCGTACCTCAGCCGAGCTGGTGCCGTGTTGCGAGGTCGCGTTGCGCCTGAATCCCAGGGTTCTGGACGGTGTTCCGCACCATGTCATGATGCTTGAACGGGTGCGCCGGCGAGCCGATGAATTCGAAGTTTTGCATTTCCACGTCGATGTTCTGCACTTCCCCATAATTCGGGATTTTGCCAGACGAACGGTTACCACGCTTCACGGCAGGCTCGACCTGCCCGATGTGGCGCAGCTTTATGCGATGTTCGACGACGTTCCCCTGGTCTCGATTTCCTTCGACCAGCGCCGGCCCATGCCGCCCGTCAATTGGGTTGGAACCGTGCATCACGGCCTGCCCCGCGATCTTTTGCCATTCCACCCGAACACCTCTGGCTATCTTGCATTTCTCGGTCGTATCTCGCCGGAAAAGGGGCCGGAAACGGCCATAGAAATAGCAGCGCGAGCCGGGTTTCCCCTGAAGATCGCCGCCAAGATCGACAAGGTGGACCAGTCGTTCTGGAAGGAAAGGGTCGAGCCGCAAGTGCTGCGGCATTCGAACGTGGAGTTCATTGGCGAGATCGATGAGCGGCAAAAGGCGGATTTTCTGGGCAATGCGAAAGCGCTTTTGTTCCCGATCGACTGGCCGGAACCCTTCGGGCTCGTAACGATCGAAGCAATGGCCTGTGGTACGCCGGTGATTGCGTTCCGGCGTGGCGCCGTCCCGGAGATCATCGATCACGGTGTGTCCGGATGGATCGTGGATACGGTGGAGGAAGCTGTGGGCGCGCTCCGGCGGATAGACAGCCTCGAGCGCGCACGAGTGCGGCAGACGTTCGAGAAGCGGTTCACGGTCGAGCGCATGTGCAGCGATTATGTGGCACTCTACCGAGCACTCACGAGCGGCACAGCAGACGCAGTTGACCCCGCAAACGAGCTCTCCAGAAACATCGCGATGGTGGCCGCGGGGGCTGAGGAACCGACTAATCCACATGCAGACCACGACGGCGGCGTCAGGGAGCGCCTGCGGGGTCTTGTCGCCGGGCGCGGCGATTGCGCCAGAAGCCTTTGATCAGCAGCAAGCCTTCCTGGGCCATGGCTTTTGCGAGCGCTGGCGCACTGCCGCCCGGTCCGGATTGACGCGCGATACTTTCGCTGCAAAGGTACTTTAACGACTTGTTTACCATGCGTCAGTCAGGGGTGGGGGGAATTTGGAACGGTTTCTGGGCGCGAACCGCCTTAATTGGGATGATCGGGCCGAACTGCACTCGACCGACACAACGGGCAGCTACCACATCGAGAATGTGCTGGCCGGCGGATCCAATCTCTATGAGCTGGAAACGCGCGAGCTCGGCGATATCGCCGGCAAGGATATCGTCCACCTGCAGTGTCACATCGGTCTTGACACGATCAGCCTTAAGAATCTCGGCGCGGGCAGTGTGACCGGGCTCGACTTTTCACCGACCGCGATCGCCGCGGCGCGGGATTTTGCTGCGAAGGCAGGCACCGACGTGCGCTTCGTGGAAGCGCCACTGTTCGAGGCGGTGGAAGCGCTCGGTCGGACCTTTGACATCGCTTACGTTACTTGGGGTTCGGTAAACTGGCTGGACGACGTGTTCCGTTGGGCGCGGGTGGTTGCCGATCTCCTGCGACCCGGCGGCCGCCTCTACATGGCCGAGGGCCATCCATTGATGTTTCAGTGCGATCGAAAGGCCGCGGCCCTGGAATTGAAGCACGACTGGCGAACGCCGATAGCTCGGCCGCTCGCCTGGAACGAGGAACTGACCTACACCGGCGATGACCGCATCTTGAAGCATCCTCGCTATTATGAGTGGATCCACCCGATCAGTGACGTGGTGAATGCGCTGATTTCAGCGGGTCTGACGCTCGATTTTCTCAATGAGCATGACACGGTTTCGTGGCAGCACTTTTCATTTGCAGTGCGGGCCGGCAAGGATATGTACGGCCTGCCCGAGAACTCTCCCAAGATACCGATGGCCTATTCCATTGGCGCGACGAAGCGCAGCGTCGGCAAGATACCATACCTTGTGTCTCCCAAGGCGATTGAGGGCCACTAGTCCAGGCCAACACTCTTGAGTACTCGGGTCGGAGCGTCGAAGTGTGCAATCGCGCTCGCGCTCCTCGATCTTCCGAGCAAGCCTGGTCTAGCTGGCCTCTCTGTCGGTCCGCTTCCACAGACGAACGCCATGAGATGAGCAGGGAACGGCGGCCGGCCGCCGTTTCCCGCTCGCATCAGATCTCCTCGCGAATGGTCAGCAGACGCTGGATCCCCGGCGCCAGCGCATCGCAATCAGTGGGACGATGGCAGTGGAAATCGGCAGCTGGCTCCAGCCGCTCGGGCCTGCAACATCAGCAACGGTCGGAAAGTGCAAAAGCTCTAAGGAGCGTGAAGGTCAAATTAAACATTGAAAGCTAATGTTCCTCATCGGGTCGACCCGGGAACCTGAAATGGCACTTGAGGAATCGGCTATTGGCTTTTTTCCGCGCTAGGTTCGGCGGCATCAAGGAGGTCGTCTTTTCGTCGGCAAATATTCCGGCGGCGATCGCGCTTGTCGTCATACTTATCAGCGCAGCATTCGCGGAGCACCAGAACAAAGTCGTCTCGGACCAGGCCGTCCGTGCGGACGTGCTGACCAAGGTCAATCTCATCCGTGCCAAGCTCGAAGGCAATATCAACGGAAACCTTCAACTCGTGCGTGGATTGGTCGCCGCGGTCGTGACCGAGCCCTATATGGGACAGCAACGCTTCGCCTCGCTGGCGAGCAATCTGTTTGGCGCCGACTCGCAATTGAACAATATTGCCGGCGCGCCCGATCTGGTCGTTTCCCTGATGTACCCGATGGAGGGTAACGAGCAGGCGATGGGCCTGGACTACCGCAAGAACGAGCGGCAACGTGCGGCTGCGCTAAGGGCGCGAGACGAACGCAAGCTGGTGCTTGCCGGTCCCGTCGAGCTGAAGCAGGGAGGACAAGGCTTCATTGGCCGCTTTCCGGTTTTCGTGCCGAGCGCGGGCAACACGGAAAGGTTCTGGGGCATTATTTCCGCCGTTGTCGACGTGCAGCGCCTTTACAGAGCGAGCGGCATGCTTGACGACGATCTCGGGATCGACGTCGCGCTGATCGGCAGGGACGCCCTCGGTCACCGTGGTGGTCAATTCTACGGCAATGAGGAGATCAGCAAAAGCGATCCGGTGACGGCTGACGTTTTGCTTCCTTCCGGCTCGTGGCAGCTCGCTGCCATTCCCAAGAACGGCTGGCCTTCGACGCCAAGTAATGCATGGTTGCTGCGCGCGATCATGGCGACGGCCGGGGCCTTGGTTGTGTTCCCCTTCCTGGTCACGGGTCGTCTGATAGGCGAAAGACAGCGCAATTATGCGGAATTGCGCCGATTGTCACGACGCCTTGAACTCGCTCTGGAAGCCTCGGCTATTGGGGTTTGGGAACACGATCTCGCGACCAACGAGCTTACATGGGATGAACGCGTCAATGAAATATATGGCAAACCAGCGGGGGAGCACCGGGGTTACACAGACTGGGCGGGAGCGATCCATCCAGATGATCTGGCTGGCGCCAATGCAGATTTCGATAGGGCGGTGGCCAGCGGACGACCATATTTGTCGGAGTACCGGATTGTGCGCCCGAATGGCGAAGTCCGTCATGTCCGCTCCAAGGCGATCCTTTACCGGGCCGCAAACGACACCCCAAAAATGATCGGCGCGGAATGGGACGTGACTGCCGACGTCCTGCTGAACAAGGATCTGGTTCGCGCAAAACAGCTGTCCGAGTCGAAAAATGCAGAACTCGAGTCGGCCAAGGCGCGCATAGAGCACATCGCGCTTCATGACTCGCTGACCGGCTTGCCCAACCGACGCTACCTCGACCAGGTACTGGAAGACTACGCGGCAAACGCCAGGCGCTCCGGCGGGCGTGCGGCACTGCTTCACATCGATCTGGATCGGTTCAAGCACATCAACGATACGCTGGGCCACGCCGCCGGTGACGCGATGTTGGTTCACGCGTCGACAGTCCTCAGATCGAAGGTCGGCGACGAAGGATTCGTCGCCCGCATCGGAGGAGACGAATTCATCGTTCTGTGCGTGGTACGCGACGATACCAAGCAACTGGCGCTGCTTGCCGATCGGGTCATCAGCCAGATGCGCGAACCCGTCTACTATCAGGGCCATCGATGCCGTTTTGGCGTCAGCGTGGGTATAGCTGTCGACAACGGAAAAGATGTCGAAGCAAAACACCTGCTGGTGAACGCCGATATTGCGCTTTACCGAGCAAAGAGGCGTGGGCGCAATCGATACGAATTCTTCACCGACGCGATGCAAAGCGAAATCGTCGATACAAAGCGGATTGCCGACGAAATTCTCGGCGGCCTCGAGCGCAACGAGTTCATCCCGTTCTACCAGCCCCAATTTGACGCAAAGACGCTCGAAATCGTTGGGGTTGAGGCGCTGGCGAGGTGGCGACATCCAGTAAAGGGTATTTTGGCGCCCGACGTCTTCCTGAGGATTGCAGAAGAACTGAACGTCGTCTCGATCATCGATCAAGCCATATTGAAGCAATCGCTTTCGGATTTCGAAGAGTGGTCCGCTGCAAAACTTAACATTCCACGGGTGTCGGTCAATGTCTCGGCGAGGCGCCTTCAAGACGAAGAGCTCATCAAGAGCCTGCGAGAACAAAATATCAAGAAAGGAACAGTTTCGTTTGAGCTCGTTGAGTCGATTTTCCTGGACGAGAACGACGATCTTGTCACCTGGAACATCGAGCAGATAAAAGAACTGGGGATTGACGTCGAAATAGACGATTTTGGTACCGGCTACGCTTCGATGGTCAGTTTGCTGAAGTTGCAGCCTCGCCGGCTGAAGATAGATCGGCAGCTGGTTACCCCAATCGTCAAATCGCCGCAGAGAAGGCAGGTTGTCTCGTCGATCATTGAAATCGGCAAGTCGCTGGGTATCGAGGTCGTCGCGGAAGGCGTCGAGACGATGCAGCATGCACGGATACTCAAGGGCCTGGGCTGCGACATATTGCAGGGTTATGCCTTCGGCCACGCGTTTGATTCCGAGGGACTTAAGACCTTTGTCCGAACGCGGCGCCTGCGCACGGCCAGCTGAGCCTCGGCGCCGGAGTTTATCGACCCGACCTGCCTTGAGCCTCACGGTACATCCGCGCAACAAAGCTCAAAACAACAAACCTCAAATCAGCAGCAGCGACGCAAGGTACATGGTCCGTCAAATTTCGGGCCAAGACTCTATGTTGGCGTGCATCGGGCACTGGTCCCCGGGACACGCCGCAAATTCGCAGAGGCGACAAAAATGGCTGACCCCGTATGCATCCGTCGCTAGTGGGCGCATTAGCTTTTCGAGAAGGCCGGTGAGTTGTTTTTCTTCAGCCGCGGTGAGGACCCCAAGATAGTCGTTGACCGCCGCGCAACGTGCGACAAGAGCGGGCAATACGGCTTCGCGGCCGGCCGGAGTGACGTGGAGGTGCGTAGCACGCTTGTCTTCACCCTTGCGAGCTTCGACGAAACCCTGAGCCTCAAGCTTGTCGACCAGACGCACCGTCGCAGTGTGCGAGAGGTTTAGCGCCCGCGCGAGCTGCGCGTTGGTGATGCCCTCCCAAAAGCCCATGATGTTGAGCGCAGCTGAGGCAGAGTCGGTTTGGTTGGGGTGACTTTTGAGGGTCGCGTCCACGCGTTCAGCGATTTCGCCAGCGAAGGCGGCAAGCATATTGGCGGTTCTCAAACGTGTCATGGCGGCAGTCTTTATCATGAGGGGTTGACGGCGCTAGCGATTATATGACTTATTATGTGCGTGTAGCACGCACTTATCAAGGAAAAAAGTCATGACAACTTTGCAGAAATGGACCCTGGTGGCAGGGCAGGTGGTAGCTCGATATAGCGTTGTCCTATTTTTCGCGTTGTTCGGAGTGGCGAAGTTCACTGCGGCCGAAGCGACGGCGATTCATCCGTTGCTTGTTCACAGCCCGTTCTTATTCTGGCTCCCCGGACTGCTTAATCAGCAGCTGTCCTCGGACCTCATCGGCGTTGTGGAGATCGCCTTGGCTCTCATGATGGCCTCGCGTCCCTTTACGCCATGGGTCTCGGCAATTGGCAGTTACGGCATCGCTGCCTCGCTGGTGGTCACGCTGAGTTTCCTCGTCACCACGCCGCAACTCGACCCGGCGCTTGGCGCCTTCATCGTCAAGGACCTGACCCTTCTCGGGGTTGCGCTTTGGTCCGCTGGTGAGGCCTTGGAGGCCACAAAGCCGCGCGTGTCTTCGCTTTGAATGATAGCGGCGTAAGCAGCCAGGCAATCCGTCAGCGGACTTCAACAATCGGGAGATGGCAATGGGCACATCCGACACCACCGGCCTGCACGCGGGCCGAGCCACGCATCGCGAATGGATCGGCCTCGCCATCATCGCGCTGCCCTGCATACTCTACGCGATGGATCTGACCGTGCTGAACCTGGCCGTGCCATCGCTAAGCGCCGACCTCAAGCCCACGGCCGCGCAACTGCTCTGGATCGTGGACATCTACGGCTTTCTGGCGGCCGGGTCGCTCCTCATCATGGGAGCTCTTGGCGATCGCATCGGCCGGCGGAAGCTGCTGCTGATTGGATCTACGTCTTTCGGGCTCCTGTCGCTGGTCGCAGCCTTTGCGCGCAGTGCCGAGATGCTCATCCTGGCTCGGGCGCTGCTCGGGATTGCTGGCGCAACGCTGGCGCCCTCGACGCTATCTCTCATCAGCAACATGTTCCGCTATGACCGTCAGCGGACCTTCGCTGTAAGCGTCTGGGTCGCGAGTTTCTCGTTTGGCGGCGCGATCGGCCCGGTCGTTGGTGGTCTGCTTCTATCACACTTCTGGTGGGGAGCCGTGTTTCTGGTGCCTCTCCCCATTACGGCGCTTCTGCTGATAGTCGGACCGGTATTGCTGCCCGAGCACAGGACCCCAAACGCCGGGCGACTTGATATCCTGAGTGCTGCCTTGTCTCTGGCAGCTGTGTTGCCGATCGTCTTCGGGATCAAGCTAGTTGCTGAGGGCGGCAGTGTCGTGTGGGCGGCATCCGCGGTCGCACTAGGCCTGTTGTTCGGAGTGGTGTTCGCAAGGCGGCAGATGAGCTTGCCCGATCCGCTGCTTGACTTGCGCCTGTTCAAGCGGCCGGCTGTGGTGGCGGCGCTCGGCATTAACGTCCTCGACTTCTTCGTTGGCTTCGGAATTCTCGTTCTTGTCGCCCAGTATCTCCAGTTGGTCTTGGGGCTAACCCCCCTGGAAGCGGGCCTCTGGAGCATCCCGGCCGGGCTCGGCTTCATCGTGGGATCATTGTTGACTTCGGCTGTGCTCAGGCTGATGCGGCCAGCTTATGTCCTCGGCTTCGGCCTGACGCTTGCTGCTGGCGGTCTTGCCCTGATGGCATACGCTGGGGAAATACACAGCTTGGTTCTGATTGTTCTGGGAAACGTGCTGTTCTCGATCGGCTCGGCTCCCGGCATTGCGATCGTCGCGGACCTCGTCGTAAGCGCGGCGCCCAAGGAGCGATCCGGCGCTGCCTCGGCCCTTTCCGAGACGGCCTCCGAGTTCGGTGGCGCGCTAGGCATCGCCTTGCTTGGCAGTCTTGCCACCCTCCTCTATCGCACTGCGCTCGGCGTCACCATGCCCGCGGGTATTCCCGCCAATACAATAGAGACCGCGCTACGCGGTATTGGGGCAGCGAGCAGCCTTGCGCCAAGTCTCGGCGACGGCAGCGCGTTATTGTTGGCAGCGCGAAGCGCGTACACGAGCGCGGCGGACATCACGTTGATGACTGCCGCGGGGATTGTGCTGCTGACGGCAATTGTCGCGGTGACAATGCTTCGGGGGCTGAAGACGCAGGGATAACGCCTCGCCTGGCCAAGTGCAGTATCGTCGCCTGTCTTCATCGTGCGCGCGCGATCGCGGTGATGCAGGCATTCTCGATCAAATCAGCAGCAGGCCCTTCATGCTGGAGTGGCCTTTCCTGCCGATGATGATGTGGTCGTGAACGGCAATGCCCAGCGGTTTGGCCGTCTCGATGATCAGCTTGGTCATCTCGATGTCGGCGCGCGACGGCGTCGGGTCTCCCGACGGATGGTTGTGCATCACCCGTCGCGACTCAGTATCTGATTGATATTACATGATAAAAAGACGAGACAGACGTTTACTGAGGGCGGGTTCTGGGGTGCGTAGGTGAACTTTATTCGACCAGGTTCACGATTGCTCATGTTCCTTCCCGTTGAGTCGATTTGTCGCACGGCACCTAACGGTTTGCTGACTTGCCCATTCGTTGAGGTCGGCCACGGGATAGACAATCGACTTTCCAATCTTCACGAAAGCTGGCCCGACGCGCAATGCTCGCCAGTTGGCCAATGTCCCGGTCGAGATTGCGCCGCGAAAACGTTCGGTCACTTCCTCCGGCGTCAGATACAGTGGTTCCATCATCTTGCACCTCAAACCAAGTCTCAGTCGGGATGATCGGTCCGCCATAGTGAAGACGGAGACGACCTCCCGGCGCTTGGGGTCGACAAGGCGATCTTCATTGAGAACATCTGTCGATACCGGCGCGTCACGCACCTCTAAGGTGACTTCGCTCAAGACTGAAAGCGGGTTCTGACCACGGTAGGACCATCTCGGGCTGCCGGCTAGAAAAAGGCCGGAGGGCAGGCGCGCCCCTTTTGGCGGTCGTGGCGGTCTGGGACGCCGCGCCCTTTGCTGTCCCCCTAAGGAGGACTACTCCTATTCTGGCCTGGTCCGTTTGATTGGGAGTCTTGATGATAGGGTTGTGGTACCGACTATGGCGGTGGCTTCTGGAGTTGGTGAGGGTTAAATCATCGAACCGCGTTGAGGAACAGATGAGGATCGCTTGCTTGGGTTGGGGGGTAGTCGGTTTCCAAGAAACTTGCCATTGTCTGGCGAATGGGAACAGGAAGGCCCGATACTGCCAACCGAGTTTGCGCGTGAGTCAGGTCGAAAGCGCATAACTCTCGTGATCGCCGTCGTTCTGGAGACGGTGACATCCTTAACCTACCGCTCCGCGCCGGCGACCGTCGGCGCTCTAAGGAAGAACCGCGTATAAGCCGCAGCCCTGCGCGCGTCCGCAACAGCGCACGATTGTCGCGCGTAGGACGGAGGAAATTCGCCTTCGCCGCGGACGGTGAACGGGACAACCGCAGGAGCGTCAGCATAGCGCCTGCCGCAAGGACGGGACGCGGGACCGACTGTCCCCGTCCGCCGTGGTCCGAATGCTGCCTGCGGTCGGCAGGCATCTATCCACGGGGCGGCTTTCCGGTCCGCCGGGGCCACGTCCCCGCAGACTACGAATCTGGGGGTGGGGAGTTCGAACCTCTCCGGGCGCGCCATATCTTTCAATAATTTAGGAGGGCGGCGAAAACGCCTAAACCTCGAGCAGCTACCATTTAGCAACCTCGTCGCAAACACGACTAGGTTTGCAGTCTCTCAGACATCCGCCTATGAACGCTCTCACGGCGCAACAGAGTTCGCCCTGCGGAGTCGTCATATTGCCCGGTGGGAGGCCGACCATTTCGAAATTGAGGATGCCCAAGTCAAGCAAGCCTGACTTGGTTGGTATGGTTCCGAGGGACGTGCTTCACCGGGTAGTGCCTTCCGAGAACCCATTTGTTACCAACGCGAACGAAATGATCGGGCGCCTGAATACGTTGGGAAGGAAGTTGCCTAAAGCATACGGGTGGAGGTTCCGCACAGCCGACGCATTCAACGCCGAAATAGCGGAGGTAGCAGAATCGGCAACTGATTGTTTGCCGATCAACAATTTCTACTGGCGCGACCAACTTGGAAATTGGGAAGCGTACGCGATAATGAATGCGCTCCGGGTCATTGACTTGAGCCGGAGTTGCGTGTGGGCTCTCGGTCGTCAGGATGTTGTGTGTGCCAGCCTGCTATCCCGCTCAGCGTTGGAGACTGCGGTCGCTTTTGTCGACGCCTCCCGTACCGTCAATGCCACATTGCTTGGTACGGACAAAGAAGGCAAAATAGCTCCTATACTTAATCCGTCCATTAATTTACGCGACACGTGTGTCACGTGCGAGGAACTCGAACGGTATTCCCTGAAGACAGTTTTTTCTTCGCGCTTGCCGGAAGCCGACACAATTTACAATCCCACAAATATCGTCACGACAATCACGCGCATCTCTAAGAGCCCGGGTCAAGCATTTCTGGTTCCAACCTACGGTATGCTGTGCGAAGCAGCTCATCCTAACATGCTTGGCAGGGCACTTTACCTTCAAGGGTCGGAGCGCGGGCCTACGGAAGGAAATGAACTCAGGCTAATTGGTTTAGGCAACGGTCCTTCTTGGCCACTTCTTGCTGAATCAATCGTCGCGGCACTCTCATGGGCCTGCGCAGCTCAAGTCTCCGCTTTCGAGTTGATGGCGGAAACAGTCGGTACCATTTTCAGTCGAATAGGTGCGTTTGAGCGACTTTGATCAACTGGGTTCTTTGGTGGCGGGATTCGGCTTGCCACTTAGTGGGTTGATCGGGACAAAAGAGTCCGGGTTGGGATTCGGCGCGGCGCGGCGTCGTGCGAGTCTGCGGGATGTGCGTGCTGGCGTTGTCATCCATCTGAGCCCAACAGATCGTAGGCGACTGCGGTCGATCGTTGGCGACCGCAACAGCCTGCACAAGCATGTTTGGCGCGCTCGGATCGTGCTGGCCATGGCCGATGGCGTGGGCACAGTGGAGATCATGCGGACGGCGGGGGTCAGCAAGACCGCAGTGTGGCGCTGGCAGGCGCGGTTCATGGACGAAGGCGTCGAGGGCTTGGTGCGCGACAAGACCCGGCCGCCCGGCACGCCCCGCCTGCCGCTGGATGTGGCCGAGCGGGTCGTCGCCCTGACGCTCTGCGATCCGTCCGGCGAGACGACGCACTGGACCGGGCGGCTGATGGCCAAGGTGGCGGGCGTTGGTCTGACCTCGATTCAGCGCATTTGGAAAGCTCATGGCTTGGCGCCGCACCGCATCCGTGCCTTCAAGCTTTCCAACGATCCGAAGTTGGCCGCCAAGGTCCGCGACATCGTCGGTCTCTATGTCGATCCTCCCGCCGATGCCGTGAAAGGGCCAAGCAAAGGCTCGCTGAGGCCGAAAGGCGGCTTGCCGTCCTATCGCTCGCTCGAGGGCGGCACGTTTGCCTTCGCCGATCAGCTTGCCGCCAAGCGGCAGCAAGCTGGCTGAAATCGAGACGTTGCTGGCGGAGGATGTCGAGGGCTGCAAGTCGAAGATGTGGAACACGCCACGCGAGGGCCCCGATCAATTCGCCTATGGGTTAAAGCGGACTGGCAAGTCGCGCGCGACTAGTTTGGGAACTGCCTTCGTCTGGTCAACCGCCTTCGGGCGACAAGGCGCCCCCGCTGCCGTCTAAAGGTCTTCCCAAGTCGTTTCAGCGAAGTTTGGTCAAGTGAATTGCGCATTACTTCGTTGAATCAGCAAGCAGACTATGCAACCATCTGGGATTGCAATCTGAGATGCAAGCTCGCTGGGGATTGGGGGCTATGTTCCGATATTTGCATGCTCTCGCGTGGCTGGACCGCTACAAAGACGGAAGGTTGGCTCACGAACGATCTGATCTGCGAGAACTAGCGCTTACGCGCCGGCAAGTATTGATCGGATCGGCAGTTGGTTCTGCAGGTCTGTTGCTTAACCGCAGCTCTCCTGGGAAGCTCGAAGTTTTTTACGACAGCAACCATTTTGTCGCCCGTCTGAACGGACACGAATGGAGAGTTGATCGCGCGTTATTCGGCAAGAACGCCAAGCTTCATTGCTACAGTCGCGCACAAGAACATTGGATCCGCGTCCTCCGCACCGCCAGTGCGGATGTAGGGCTTTCGACCGACTTCGTCGCCAATCTGCAGGTGATCGCCGGACAATGGTATCTATCGGTTCGGTTTCACCATCTCGACGTGCCGTTACGCGTGCCATTTGCCCCTTGGCTTGAAGGACTGCAGCCGGCGCTGGCACAGGTGAAAGGGATCGCGCCGCTGAGCGCCATCACTGGGTCACCTGTCATCTTCCAACGTCGCGAGACGGTGGTCAGCTTCACACCCGATTGGTGTCTTCGCTGGCGTGCGGAGGAACCGATCGTTTCCGCTTCGCTTCACGGACTCCGCCTCTCAGCGCGAGAGGCTTGCTTGAGTATTGGCCGCCGTCCCGCCACGGACGTACTCGATGTTTTAAGCGAAGCCGCGCCTCAAGGCGCTGGCATCCTCGCGATGCTAAATCCAGAGATCGAAAAGCCGCGCGCGGAGCCCGGCCAGATCGGCAGGCGCGCGCTTTCGTTGACGTTCGATTCGATCCAGCGGGCTGAGTTCGGGTTTGTCTCGCGACCAGATGGCTCGGCCGTTTCTGCCTTCACGGTGCTGGGCGAAGCCGAAGCTGCGGTTACCAACGGCAATGCTGTAGACATTCGTACTGACCTAGCCGGATTGCGTCTTTCGCCGATAGCGTTGGTTCAGCCGACCGGCGTGCGGCAATGCTTCATGACGGCACGCGTTTCGCGGGCCGCGCACTCGATCGAAACCGCGAACCTAGTGCTGTCGGTCGCCGGAAACGATGTCGATGGCATCGTCACGACCTTCAAGAACGGCTTAGCCCCGCCTCTGTCGATTCCGGCCGAACTCCACGAGGCACATGTGCCGGTTACCGGGGTAGACTCTGCCAAGATCACGTTCGTTCCGATCCCATTCGATATCCGGCTCGGCAGCGTCGGCGCGCCACCGCCCGACATCGTGGACGATGGGCCATTGTCCGCTCTTGCCGAACGGGAACCTGAATTGATCAAGGTACAGGCGCGGCGAACGCCCCCGAGGCCTGCCCAAGAAAGCAGGTCTTTGTCGGCGTCGGATGAGGCGGCTGTTGCCATGGCGTCAGGCAGCAAAGGCCTGTTGCTGCTGGACACCGCGCCGTTCTTCATTGCGCCTTTGGACAAGGGAAAGTTGCAGGTCCTGCGCAGCCAGGACCTACTAAGCCTCACATTCGGATTCCGCAATTTCGCGATCCTAGTTAACGGTCAACGCGCGCGGCTGGTGCCGCGCCGGATCGAGCCCGTGGTCGGCCTCCAGGCCGACCAGGATGCGCTGGCCTACAAGCTCATCGTTGAGTTTCCCCCGCAGCACGTTGCCGAGCATGCCAAGAAGACGCAGCTTGGTCTCGGATCTGCACCTGTTAATATTGATGAGCGGGATCGGCTTAAAGGCACCCAAAAAGATACTCTCAAACCGGACACTCCCTTTGAGCGGGTGGTCCGCGCGAGGCTGAGCCGACCTACGCGCTTGGTCTTTAAGGTCAAGCCGGAGAATGCCAACGAGCTCGCCGCCAAGGATCTGTCGATCAAGACGCTGACCGATTGGTCGGATCTGGCGCAGGTGGTGTCCGAGCGTGCGCTGCCAATCAACACCGCGCTGTCCGATCAGATGAACCTGGTCGGCATTGACAAGGGTACCAACCGTGCCGAGGCGCTGGCCAAGATTGTCCAATCAATCCGACCACCGGGCGAGGACGAAACAGCAATTGAGTTTCCTTACCGCCTCATACTTTCCCCGGATAGCCGCGCGAAGTGGATCATTCCTCCGCATGTCCTGGGAGCGCCTAAGGATCCCACGCCGCTTTGGCACGCGCGTCTCGACTCGGTCGATGGCGGCAGGAGCGTGCGGGCGATCTGGGCGCGCGACATCCTGCTCGATTTTTTGCGCGGCAACCCGCCCGCCGACCGCGACCAGAGCCGCCCGGAATTCCACGAGCCATCGACGCGCCCCGATAGGAAGGACCTGACGCTGTCGTTGAGCCGCAGCGATCGGCGGGAGTTGGTAACGCTCAGCTCTGTCTACGCGTTGCCCGCGCTAAGGCGCATCGTGTTGGATAAGGACAAGGCTCTAAAGGACAAGCCGACCGAAATCGGAAAGAATCCGCTGGCAACCGACGCCGCCGGCACGGTCATCTTATTTCCTCCAGGCATCGGTTTGTGGGACAGGCGTCACCCAGACAATCCGACTACCGTCAAAGACGAGGGCGTGTATGTACCCAAGCCCCTGGCCTCGGCGGATTTGCTGCTCACCGCGATGGGAGGTACGTTCGTCGGCGAGGGGCAGTGGGAGCCTCCATCGCCGATTGTCTACGACCCGAGCGATCCCGATCTGGTTTGCGATCCCAGCTTCCCCTGGAAGTGCGACCCGGACCTGAAGGATAACTGGTATCCAAGCCTACGTCTGGAGCGCTGGCGCCACCGTGCCGTGCTCGGTCGCGATATCTTTGTGGAAGTCTCCTACAAGGGATTTCTGTTTCCGATCGGCCATCGCGCCAGTTTGCTCAAGGTGACGGAACGGCGCTTCTACCCGCATCCCATCAACAACCGGCCGACCGCTTACCTGATACAACGGCTGTTCATCCTTATCGGCAAGCGCGAGAAGCAATTTCCTGCCTTCGGCCAGGCACATGACGGTCGGCTGTGGCCGGCCGACACTATCACCATGGTCACCGGTCGTACTCCGGATATCCGCGATCCGGAGGACGGGACGCCAGCACAGGCCGAAGAGAATGGCCGCATTTGGCTGAAAAAACCGGACGGCGCTGATGCAGTAGGTTTGGTTTTCTGGCCACGCGTCGGCAAGGGCCAAGACAACAATTTCGAGTTTCAATTCCGCAAGGATGCAGATGCCGAGCCGATCCGTGCTCCGCTGATTTTTGTCGACAACGTTGCGGCCCACATCCCCGACACCATGAAGGCGCTGGTTGAAACCTACTATCGTAACCTACCGGCCGATCCTCTGCGCCTGGCAAAACACGGCAGCGTGCGCCGCCGTTACGCTGCCTCGCTGAAGGACGGCGAGACCGACTTCGACACCCAAAACTGGGAGCTCACCGCCACCGGCCGTTTCATCGAAAACGTGGCGAAGCCGGGCGACCCGCCGATCGAATCGTTCCGCATGGACGGCATCATGGAGGGCTCCGATCAACCGCCCTACTACCCGGTGATGCGTACGGCGAACATCACGGTGCAAAGCCTGGACCGCCTGGTCGGCAAGCCGGCTGGTGGGATGACGGTTGCTTTCAACGAGCTGTTTGTGCGGCATGCATTTGCGCCCGACCAGAATCCTTCCGAACTGTTCCTTGACGTGCTCAGTCCGGCGATCCAGCTCGACTTTTCCGGCGGCGGTGACGTTGTTGGCGGCTTTGCCAAGCCGAGCACGCGCGTGGTCGCGCTGTCGCGCAAGTTCGGTCCTGTCGGTGGGCGCGGGCCGCAGCCGGGCAGCGGCACGAAGCGCTCGCGCGTCACTGCGCTGGTCACGGGCGAACCGCAATCGGCGCCGATCGGTGGGCTCGACGGCCTGCCACCGACGGGGGACTTCAAGGCGCTTTCCGAAGGCCGCTTCGACCCCAAGGAGTTTCTTGGCGGCGCCGACAAGCTGCCCAAGCTGCTCGGTATCTTTTCGCTCGCCGACGTGCTCAAAACGGTTTCCTTTGCCGGCGCGGATAACAAGAAAAACCTGATCGCGGGCGAACTGAGCGAGAAAGAGCAAAAGGTTCCCAAGCTGCAGGAGCAAATGAGCTTCGGTGGCGGCGGACTCGAGAACCAACTGGCCGACGCCAAGAACGTGATCAAACAGGTCGCGGAAGCGTTGATCGGCAATGGCACTCCCGGCAGCGGCTTGCTCGGCCAGGCGCTCGCCGACATCGACGAAGCGGTTAAGAAGAAATTCGGACCTGACTTTAACTGGCGCAGCCTGTATCCGCGCCTTACCGGTGCATTTGACACCCTGATTGCACGCGTCCAAGCCGCAAAGAGTGCGGCTGAAGGCGGAGCGGATCTTGCCACACTATTCGCTCATGCGTCGGCAGTCGTCGCCGCGGGGAATGCCCTGATCGCAGAAGCAAAGGCGATTCGCGACAACCCGATGCCGCCGCTCGTCGGCGATATTCTCGCGACCGTCGGCAACGAATGGGAAAAGGTCCGCAAGCTTGCCAAACTCAAGATCGACGGCGCCGAGAAGGATCTCGAGAAGATCGCCCAAGATCTGAAGTCGGAGATCCTCAAGGAAATCGGCGCGCTTTGTGGAGGGTTGATCACCGATCCGAAGCTCGCCGAGCTGTTGTTCGGAGAAGCTGTCGAGAAAACCACATGCGACGACTTCGCCACGATTGATCCGGAGCAGGTCTACAAGCGGCTTTCCAATGCGCTGCTGTACGAGATTGCCGGCGAACCGATCGCGCGGGCCCATATGGCATTGCGCTCGCTGGCGTCGGAAATCAGCGCGATAATCAACGACAATGCGCGCGACGTTGCGCCAAAACTGATCGCGCTCACCAACAAAGTATTCGACGCTGCCCTGGCGCTCGCCCGAATCGCCGAGACGTCGGCCGTATTTACGGCAGCGGGTGAACTCGCCAAGTGGTGTGCCGCCGCAATCGATTTTGCCATCTACATTTCCGACGAATTGATCGGGAAGGGACGGCCGCTTTCCGAGCATATCGCAGCGATCGCGACACAACTCGGTACAGTACAGCTGCCGGCGCAAACGCCGGCCTCGATCCGGGCGCGCGTGGATGAAGCCCGCGCGGCGGCGGCGCAAGCCCATGAGCGCGCCGCCCGGGCGATCGGCGAGCTGGAGCAGCGTCGCGCCGATTTGCAGAAGATGGGGGGCGATTGCGCCAAGATCGCCGAGACACTTAGTTTGTCCGGCAAAATCTTGGCGCTGCGACGCGATGCGCTCGCCGCAATCCAGGACATGATCCTCCAGGCCGGCGTCATGGCCAAGGCGCTCGACGATCTGGCCTTGGAGCAGAAGCGTGCTCCAGTGTTCAAAGCGGCAGTTGTCGCAACGGCTTTTGATCAGGATATCGCAGCCGCGAAACGTGCGGTCGCAGACATTGTGGGCAATATTCTGTTCCTGCTCGAGAGCCTCACCTCAATAGGCGAGGTTGCCGGCACGCATGGATCGAAAGAGCAGCCTTTCGAGGATCGGATCAAGCTACTCTCCGCCAGGCTGACAGGGACGCTGGCGCGGCACCTGGCCGACATCAAGCAGGCGATCTCGGAATTGACAGCGTCTGCCACAGCGCTGTCCGGCAGGATGTCGGATCTGCGAAGTGCCGGCGGCGGGATCGCGAAATGGGTCGCCGGCGGCCCATTTCCCGCCGATCTCGCCGCACTCGGCGGCGAGGTTCTCACCTACGCCACGCAACACGACCGCCGCGTCGCGGCATTGGTCCTGCAGGCCGCGCCGACGTTCAATGCCGTCAACGACAAGCTCGGCAGTGCCGCCGCCAAAGCGCTGCTCGAGATCACCAACCCGATGGTGGCCGTCCACGATCTCGCGATCTCCGTGCTCGACACAGTCGCCGATGTCTTCGACACGACCACGGGCAGCGACGAGAAGAGGCGTCGCGCCGCGTTCCTGACCGCGGTCGTCAGCGCCGACGTGATCGAAGCGTTTAAGGACACCACACAGATCAAGGCCGACCGCGGCGAGTTGGCGGACATCAAAACCAAGGTTAGCGCCAATGCTACACGGCCCGAGGGGTTCGCCCAGGCGGACAAACTAAAGAAGCGGTGGGCGGCGCAGGAGCCTGCGTTGGCGCGGAGCATCAGGGCGCTTGCGCGCATCATCGAGAGCTTGGCGCAAGGGAATCTGTCCGCGCTGATCGATCTCGATCGTGTCCGTGACCTGCTCGAAGCCGAACTGAAAAAGGCACTCGCGGCATTTCTGCCGACTAAGATCGAGCAGCGCTTCGACTGGAAGACGGAGCTGCAGCCGTTTCCGCCCGTTTTCAAGATGGTTAGTTCTACAGAAGATGACCTCACGCTTTCAGCGCGGGTGAGCATCGATTTGTTAGACCCTGGCAAGCGAACGGTTGAAGTCAAAGGCGTACTAAGGCCTTTCATCATCAACATTCTAAGCGAACCACCCAACAACTTTCTGACACTAACCTTTCGAGAAGCCCGGTTTACATCAGTGAACGGGGGAAAGCCCGATTTCGACGCAAAACTCGAAGACGTCGCGATCGGAAACGAGCTGCAGTTCATCAAGCTCATTGAGTCATTCTTCTCCTACGGCGATGATAGCGGCTTTTACGTCCGCCCGACGATCTTCCCGCTCGGCATCGAGGCTGGCTTCGAGTTCTCGGAAGATATCGTACCGCTCGGCGGACTGATCCTCTACAACGTCGGCTTCTCGGTCACCGCCAACCTGCCGTTTGAGGATCGCGACGCGCGATTCCGCTTCGCGCTCGCTTCCGCCGACGCGCCGCTGATCATCTCCTATCCGCCTTACGGTGGCGGTGGCTTCGTGGCCCTGACCGCCAACGGCCGCGAATTCGTAATGGTCGAATGCTCATTCGAGTTTGGCGCCATTGTCGGGCTCTCGTTCGGCCCGCTCAGCGCGGTCGGCCGGGTGATGGCCGGCATCTATATCCGCTGCGCCCATGGCGGCGGCACGTATATCAAGGGCTTCGTCCATGCGGTGGGTGAGGGCAGCATCGCGTGCTTCAGCATTTCCGTGAACATCGAAGTCGCCATCGAGCACGAGAACGGCAATATGCGAGGCTCGTCCTCGTACCGCTTCACCTTCAAGGTCGGCTTTGCCGAGATATCCTACGGATTCACGGCAACCTACAAGGTCGCGGGCAGTGGCGGCGGTGGCGGACAAGCCGTTTTGTTCGACGCCAGCCAGCATCCCATGGTGAAAGCTGGCTGTCATCCAAACGAGATCTTCTACAAGGTTATCGAGCGAGTACCGCCGAAGATGCGGCGTTGGAAGGATTACCGGACGTATTTCGATATGGATCTTTTGGAAACCTAGCGGATGATCAAAGCAAAGATTGTGGCACGCGTAATCCCCGATGGTTTCCAGCGGGATAAATCCGGCAATGCTTCGTCTTTACGGGTCAGCCTGGCTTTGATGCCGGATTTCAGGGATTTTCCCGGCGGCACCGAGGTCGACATCGAGAACTGGCCAAGGAGGATCTGGGAAAACAGGAAAAACCTGAAGCTGTTTGTGAGCAGCAATCCGAACGCCGATTTTGCGGACGCCAATCCGCCAAAAGAGATCGCTTGGTATGCGCGTGGGAACATCACCGGCAACGGAAACGATCCAAAAGACGCTCCGCTGTCGAAGGAATTCAACGAGGGCCGCGCCGACGCCGCAAATGCCTTATGGCGCCGGATTTTCCTGGGGGATTGCGGAGACTTGGCGCAGTTCGACAACCTGATGGAGGCACTGAAAGAAGATCAACCCAAGTTGCTCAAGATGGAGAGAAACAAGGGTGGTGCTGGCAATGACGCAGTCAGTGCAATCATAGGAAGTCCGATGAGCTATCCGGTCGCGACTCTCGCAGAGGGCGTCGAGGGCCTTTACGGTTCGCAGACCGCTGTGATGCTCCTGTCAGCCGCCGGTCAACTCGCGTTCGACGGCAAGCGCGAGGCTTGGGACCTGGCCCGGCCGATGGTGTCGCCGGCATTTTTCGACACAGTCAACAGCAGCATGTTCGGCATTTTCGCGTCGGATACGCTGACCAATCGGTTGCTTAACGAAAAAACGGAGAGTTCCCGGTGGTATAATACAGATAGTAACGACGAGGTGCCGGAAGACGTAACCGGCCAAGTGATGTTGGTTGGCAAAACGTTGGAAGGGCCTTTGACAGGTACGAAGGCCACCGGTGTACAGAACTACATTTCCAGCTCGTTCGTTCGCCATTTCGGCCAGCAATTCGCTGCTGAAACGGCGTACAATCTGAAGGTCGCTCAGTTTACGTTCGAACTGGACGCTGCCATCAGGAAAACTCAGAGCGGTCTCAAGGTTACAGCAGTTCCCGATATTGCGTCACTTACACGCCGCTCCGAAGTGGGCACGCTGGACCACTACTTCGCGCAGATGGCCGTCGACGCTTCTCCATGGACGCGCGGCCGATTTTCGGAAATGCCGGAAGAGCCTGGTCTGAGCGCGAAGGACCGGCAGGATCGGGAAGAAAAAGCCAGGGCGCAACGTGCTGAGGGCGAAGCAACGCTGCAGCGCGCCGTCGCCGCCTATCACGCAGCCTGGCGACCGGATACCCCCGTGCAGAGCGTCGACGCACTCTCAGACGCCTGCAACAAGCCCGTGGAAATCGCGCGCAGGAAATTCCTGAGCATATTGAGCCATCCCTCGTTGGCGAAATTTCTCGGCTTTATCATCGACGTCGAGTTGAAACTCGGCAGCTTGCCTTACAACTCTGACCAATGCTTCTGGATGTTCGCGGATTTTGGAGACGGGTCGGAAAAAGACCGTCGGGTTACCACCGCAACCATGCTGGCGGATAAGGATGGGGTTAACGGCTTTTTTGGACCGTGTCCGAAACTTCATGCGGCATTCGCGATCAATGTTAGGATCAAGGGACTTGCCGAGGACGACGCCCCGCTCGTTTATGAGCGCGGTGTCTTCAATCTCGCGGCCCCGGGTAAGGATACGCAGGCACGCTTCAGGCTGGTCGACTTCGACGTGGATGCGGCGGTGCAGGCGCTGGAAAACACCGGACACTCACGGACAACTGCGCGCGAGAAAGGTGAGCTGGACAGTCAGATCAAGGTGGCGCTGCCAAACCTGCGTTCACGCGGGATCGCGTTGATAGACAGGGATCGGTCAAAGGAGATCGTGGAGGAAATAACTACAGCCGAGTTCAAGATCGATGGTGGAGCAATACAGCTCTACGCCGAGGATTTGGTCATCGGCTATCGGCTCGACGTCGGCATCTGCGGCAAGAACGTTGCTGAAGTACCTCCGATGAAACGTTGGCGCACACTCACCGACCGGCAAGTGCGATACGACCCCAAGGATATCAAAAAGGAATTCTCGGATTGGCTTCAACACGATGTCGACCGAGAGAATGGATTCGTCAAGCCCATTACGCGGACGGTCAGCAACGAGGACCCGGCCAAAAACAATGAGATCGTCGAGCAATACGTGCCACAGGAGACGGTTGCGGTATGGACCGGCGGCAGTCTCGCGGTCGGCACCGGCGAGCGGCCGCCTGCGATAGCCGAACAGCGCAAGGGCGAAACCGACGAGCAGCTCAGGAAACGCATTTGGGAGCTTCCCAACAAATACGACCAGCTGTTTCCAGTCACCGAGGTCGACGCATATTGCGAACTGGGCGCCAATCTTGGGTTTGAACTGGCCAAGAAGCCCTCCGAGGGTGGCGGGATTCCACCGCTTCGCTTTGGTCGCCGCTACTGGTTGGGCGCCCGTCTGGTATACGCCAACGGCGGCAGCATCTCGCTGCCGACGGCGGCGCAGTTATTCTACACGCGCGTGCCCCAGAACGGGAAACCCGGGACCACAGCGGTCGGCGGCAGGGAAGCGGAGGAAGGCTTTCTGTACATGCGCGGGGAACGCGCTGGCGCGCCTGTAGTTCTGCTGCCGCCCGATGATCCGTTGGTCGTTAAACAGCCCAGCGAATTGCGCGGAGAGCAAGCCATGACGGTGATCCTCCGCGAGGTCGGCGCGCGGGCCACGCGGTATCTTGTGCCCCCGCGCTCGACCTTCGATTTGGCAGAAGCACACGGTCAATTTGACCAGAGCTACGCGCAGCGGCCGCCTGGCGCGTTCAACCAGTATCACCGAATTTTAACCAGCGGAGAGTTTCCGAACGCGCGACCGAACAAAGACAAGAAGGGCGGAACAAATCCCGGCCAGGTGCTAAAGCCCGGAGGCTCAGAGGATGCCCTGCCGTATTATCCTGATCCGCTCGCACGCGAATGTCACGTGCGCGTATTGCAGCACGATGCGCCCATCGACGACAGCGTGGAATGTAAGACGCTCCACTTCTACGAAAAGGCGACTGACGCCGTTCACAAAGCCCGTCCAGTCCGCATCAAGGTCCGCACACTCTCTCCGCCGGCGGGTCAACCGCTTCACAAGATCACCTTGCTCGACAAAGAGAACCCGCCTGCCGTTCAGCTCGAAATCGGTCCAGGGGCGGATATCGACCTTCTCCTTTGGTCCGGTACCGACCAGGAAAACGACTTAGCATCGTTGCGGCCTGTGGCCTCCGGCTTGAAAATCCTTACGCAACTTCAGACGGGCCTGAAAAACCAGATCAAGGAAGATGCGACGTCGCCTGCTGCGCACTCGAAGGTCGCAGCAGCCTTGTCGAACGTTGTCGAATTCTTCCAGAAACCGACGACAGCCCGGGTGTCCGAACTGGTCGCGGGGAAGATGCCGTTGGTGGAGCTGTTTCAACAGCAGTGTGGTCCAGTGCCGACGATCACCGACCAGCGTCGTTTGCGCGTGGTCAATCCCGTGAAGAGGCCGATAGACGCACCGCGCGTCAAAGAGGTCAGCGTGAAATGCGAGGACGATGCGGTTGAACGCGCTGGGGTCGCGGCCCTTCGCGCCGTCCGGGTAAAACCTCTCCCTGAGGCTGAGCAGTCAGCGGATCATTGGGCCAAATACGTCGCTGCGAACGTCGAGTCGCCGCTCTGTTATCCAAGCGAAGAAGACGCCAGCCAAACCTTTTTTGTTGGTACTGCGCTGGTTCATCGGGCATCGACCGGGAAGCTGCGTTTCGAGGCTGTCTGGCGCGAATACAAGGACGACGTAACGCTAAAAGATGGGGCGTTCGTTCATGTGCCGAGCAGCGCAGGCCCAGCAATCTTCAGCGTCGATAAGATCGTTCGCGACGATGGGCGCGCAGGCCTCTCGGATCTTTCGCTGATACGCGACGAAACGGGCGGACTTCGTGGCTTGAAGATCGATTTCCCGGACACAAAAGCGCGCCGCGTCACCTTTGGTCTGCACGGAATCTCGCGCTTTACAGAGTTCTATAAGCCCGCAAAACCGGCAGCCGATGCTAAAAAGGGCGATCCGAAACCCGAGGACTTCGAGAAGCGCGACTCCGCTCGTGATGTTACCCTTTGGGTCCCTTCAACGGCACGTCCGGCGTCTCCCGTCGTCGATCGAATCCTTCCGGTATTTCGATGGGATATCGATCCTAGGAAGAACAAGATTACCTTTACCCGCAACGTGGATCTGCGAGTGTATCTCAAGCGGCCGTGGCACAGTTCCGGCGAAGGCGAGCGCCTTGCCGTTATCTGCTGGCCGCCTAATTTGTTCAGCGATGCCACTGCTGACGAGGTCGCCAGGTGCACGTTGCTTGATCGGGCGGCGCCCAACGTCATCAATCCCAAGGAAGAATTTTTGACCCGCTGGGGGGCTGATCCGATTCATCTTTCCGGCGACCTCAGCGATCTCATCCCGGCCGACCAGTTTGTGTCCGCCGAGTCCCGCGTAGCGAATCTCCCGCTGCAGTTGCGCCACCGCGATGCCGACCTTCCTGGCGGCATTCCTCAGCTGGACATCGACAAGGGTTGCCCCAACGATCCGCCAGATCCGGCCCAACCGCTGAAAGCGCAGGCCGCGGATCCGGACACCGTTCGCGTCGCGATCGCCACATACACGCCCAAGCTCGACGCCCAGCGCGGTGACGTCTGGTACAGCGACCTTCCGATCACTCCGGGCGAGTCCTATTTCCCGTTCATCCGCCTCGGATTGGCAAGGTATCAGCCGAATTCGAGTGAGACGAGATTGGCGTTGTCGTATCCCGTCGCCGAATGGGCGCAAATTCCGCCGCAGCGCAAAGCGATTGTCGAGTTCGTCGACAAGCGCAAGATACTCGTTACTGTGACAGGGATTGGCTATCACGAAAGCCAAGGCGATGAGATCCCTGATGAACGGCATCTCATGGATCGTCCCAGGCTTCGCATCCGCGTCTGCCGCGCAGTGAAAACGGATGGCATACCGTCGAAGGGGAAAGACGTCGATTATATGCCGCTATTGGTCAACGGCAAACCACTCGAGTATCCCAAACTTGTGCCGAGCCTGAGCGGCAACACCGTTACCTGGTTGCAAGAGATCACCCTGCCGCAAACGAGTAAGCAGGAACGCTACGCGGTTATAGTCGAGGAAACCGAGGTGATGGTGGCGGACGGCGACGTCATCGGCGACGTCGTGACCGCCGAGCGAGGCCCCATGTTCGCGTGCACGATACCGTTCAGGTCCCCGCACAACATGGGTTCTATACTGAGAGATGGCAGCTCTGATGAAAGCTTCGCACAACTCGCTCCAGCTGACAGCTGAGATCCTGACGCAATCTTGCGTATCCCGGCTGTACGAACGGATTTGCCCTCATTTCGGGTCGGCTGTCCAGTAATAGCAATAGCGCTCGACGTTTCCGGGCAAATCCTTGTAGTTGCCCCAATTTGCAAAGGCGGGAAGCGTGATCTCGTGCATCGCGACGGTCCAGCAGTCGTCTACCCTGTTCTTGACCTCCGCCTTCAGGGCCGTGAAATAGTCTCGCAGCGCCTGTACGTCCGATTTCGACGCCTCGCCGACACCTCCATAGCGGCTTCCGAGCACAAGTTTATCCCAGTCCGGATCGTCATATACTGTCTTCAGCGAAACCTCCCAGTCAGGGATCCAACTGCGCTCCATTTTCCCCGCGGGCAGCGTTTTGAGCGGGATGAAATCAACGGCAAACAGCACCTTGTCGGTCTTGAGCAACACGACCAGCATGTCGTTGGAATAATTGCGTCCTACATCTTTGACGATGAATTTTTTTCCACCAAGGTCGAATTCGAAAGGTGTGCCTTTGTCTACCGTCTGGTCCGGCATAACGGTATCAAAACTGGCGGGATCGTCGAGCTTCTGCTTCTCCAGTAACTTTTTTGCTTGAGCATGAGCGACGAACTTCGCGCCCTCATCCTTGAACAATTGCCCCCCGCCGCTTCGTTCCGGGTCACTATGGCTATAAATGACGTACTTGATGGGATTGCTTGTTATTTTCTTGATTTCGGCCAAGTATTTCGCCGCTGTCCCGGGACTTTTGTGGCTCATCGGGTCGGTCACAACCACACCATCAGTCGTGACAACAAAGAAAGCAAGTTGGTCCTTGTGACGGAAAATGTAGGCGTCCGGGACACCCGTGACTGGCACGGTCTCATAGTCCGCGGCCTTGGTTGGTTGCGTGAGCATCCCTAAAACCAGTGCCAAGCAACATACCGTCGCGAGCGCTAACCTCGCCCCGAGCTTTGACCACATTTCAGGCCCCGTCTTCAACGTTTCAAGCCCACCGGTCTTACCCACGTCACCTTAATTGGCGCTCGGCACGGAAGGCAAACCAAAACACCCATATCATATTTTCATTGGCGGACCCACTAGATCTGAGATAACTAAGATCGCTCTTGAATTGCGTGCTAAACCAAGATGTAGCTATGATTTAGTGACAAGCAATGGGGGGGGGTCATGTTAACGCGATTGATGGTGGTGGTACTATTTGGCTGTTGCGCAACAGAGGTGCGGGCCGAGTTTAAGCTGACGCAGATTGAACGATCGGCATCTCTTGCGCCATTTATAGTCGGCGGTGCGCCGGCGGACCCTGATCTCTGGCCTGCGACCTTGATTTTCGACGCACCGAACCGCTGTACGGCGACAGTCGTTGGACCCAAAGCAATCTTGACTGCTGCACATTGCCTTGACGGAAGTACAAGCGGCGAGGCGCTAATCAACGGTCAAACACTGGCCCTGAAATGCCAAACGAATCCAAAATATCCAGCAGACACAACCGCTGACATTGCAATGTGTGGAGCGTCCAGCACGATTACTGCGCCCAATCTCAAATACGAGGTCCTAAATACCGACGCTGCAACAGTAAAGGCAGGAGACAGCATCGTTCTTCTCGGGTACGGCTGCTTAGCTGAAGGTGGGCCGGTGAGCGATACATTGTATGTAGGGAGCGCGACCGTAAAAAAGATACCAGTAAAATTCAACCGGTACGAAGTGCAAGGCGGCGCGAAACTATGCGGAGGTGACAGTGGGGGAGCGGGGTACGTCATGTTGGATTCGACGACACGCATCGTGTTCGGTGTGAACGAGTCCCAGGTACCGGGCACGAAAACTTCATATCTCAGCAGTGTGTCAACCGCTGACGATGCGAGCTTTATAAAGCTTTGGGGCGCCACGACCGGCAACAAAATCTGCGGATTGGATGGCGGCCTTGCGGACTGCCGTCAATAGCGGTGATCCATCAAGATGGCGAGTTCGGTATGTCGGCTTAACTCGACTTCGCTATCCTGAGCCAGCCGGAAATGTCCCGACAGCTTCGGGTCTAGGGTCAGCTTCCATTTTCCCGCTGGAAACAACCGCGCAAAGAAGCCAGGGCGGTAGGTGCGCGAGCGGCCAGATAGCAATTTGGTCAAGGCCACATTCGATACGCTCGGCAAATAAGAGATCCCGACGCCCGAACTATCACGGAGAGATTGAGATGTTCCAAATCACCGTGGAAGGCCACGTTGAATTGCACGCTGGCTTGCGGTGGCGTGGCATTTGCCGCTCCAGCGTGGTCCTTGCTACTGGCGCGCACTTGTCGTGTCCTTGGGTTTCGGTTTTTGCAAGAGGGTGGCTGGATACTGGCCTTTAAGCCCGTCGGCCGAGTGTGATTGCTTGGGCCTTCTCGGCGGCAGCGTGATCAATACAGTGACCTTTGTCGCCACCTCTTCGAGGGTAGCGGTGAGACGGTTCAACTGTGAGGCGGTTGCTACGAGCTCCGGGCCGTAACGGGTAACGAGATATTCTCGGTTCTGGCTGAGGGACTGAAGATGCTTGGCGGTTTTGGCGCGAACGCTTAGCCCCGCCTCCAAAGCGTGTTCCGTCCGCGCCGACAGGTCGTGCCGCATGCTGCGGATCTGATTGGGATTGAGCCCAAAGTGGAGCAAAAGTGCGGTCAGATAGAGTTCGATCGCATGGATTGCCGCCATTCTGAACGGCGCTCGGGTAAGCGGCTTGCCGGGTCGGCTGAGCTGAAGGAGAAGGCTTGCTGCTTTGCGGTATTCTTCCGCCAGGGCGTGAACCTGCTGTGGGGATGCTAGCTCACCAGGATATTTTTTGGGTTCTTCGAGCGTCATTTAGCGCAATATAAAGACGCTACGGGAAGATTTCGTAAAGGGGAAAACTGTTCTTCGGCACGCTCGCAATTGCCCCGCTGCCACTAATCTGCGTAGACATTGTTTATGCTAAAAATCGGCTCCGAACTACAGTTGAGTGCCTCCGACCTGGTCGGCCACTTGAACTGCGGCCACCTGACGGCGCTTGACCTTCAGGTTGTGGACGGCGCACTTGAGAAGCCGAAGATCTGGGACCCGCTGCTGGAGATTCTGCAGCAGCGCGGCGCCGCGCACGAGGCGGCCTACGTCGATCATCTGCATGCGTCCGGCCTTAATGTCGCGGTCATTGCAGGTAAGGGGATCGATGACGGCTCAGTGGCCGCCACGATCGAGGCGATGCGCGCCGGCGCGCAGATCATCGTGCAAGCCGCGCTGCGCGCGCCGCCCTTCACGGGCCGGGCCGACATCCTTCGGCGCGTCGAGACGCCAAGCGATCTCGGCACATGGTCTTACGAAGTCATCGACACCAAGCTCGCCCGCGAAACCAAGGGCGGGACGGTGCTGCAGCTCTGCCTCTATTCTGACCTCGTCGGGCAGGTGCAGGGCCTCGTGCCAGAATACGCCTACGTTGTCGCGCCCCTTACAGACTTCGAGCCGGAGGCCTTTCGGGTCAGCGACTATGCCGCCTACTACCGCAATGTCCGGGAACGCTTCGTCGCGTCCTTGAACGGAAAGGGCGCCGCCTATCCGGAGCCGGTCGCTCATTGCGATATCTGCCGCTGGCGCGGCCGATGCGACGACCGGCGCCACCAGGACGATCACCTCTCCCTTGTGGCCGGGATCACGGCCGTGCAGCGCGGCGAGCTCGTCGGCCACGACGTGGCCACCATGGCTGCGCTGGCCGAGCTCCCCCTTCCGCTGCCGTGGAAGCCGGAGCGTGGCGCCGCTTCGTCCTACAATCGCATCCGGGAGCAGGCCCGGATCCAGGTCGCGGGGCGCGCGGCCGGGCAGGTCCTGCATGAAGCGCTGCCGATAGAACCGGGCTTTGGCCTGTGCCGCCTGCCGGTGCCGGACGACGGCGACATTTTCTTCGATCTCGAGGGCGACCCCTTCGTCGGCGAAGGCGGCCTCGAATATCTCTTCGGCTATGCCTTCAAGGACGCCGACGGCGCGCTCACCTACGTCGCCGACTGGTGTCTCACGCCGCCCGACGAAAGGGCCGCCTTTGAACGCTTCGTCGATTTCGTGATCGAGCGGCGAGCGCACCATCCCGGCATGCACATTTATCATTACGCGGCCTATGAGGTGGGCGCGCTCAAACGCCTGATGGGGCGCTACGCAACGCGCGAGGAAGAGATCGACACGCTGCTGCGCGGGCAGGTCCTGGTCGATCTCTACGCGGTGGTCCGCCACGCCATCCGCGCCAGCGTCGAGAGCTATTCCATCAAGAAGCTGGAGCCGCTCTACGAATTCGTACGCGCGGTGTCGCTGCCCGATGCCAACTATGCCTTGAGCAAGGTCCAGGCCCGCCTGGAGCTCGGAGATGCAGGCGGCATCAATGCGGAAGATCGGGCCGTCGTGACGGGCTACAACCAAGATGACTGTGTCTCGACGGAGCGGCTTCGGGACTGGCTGGAGCGCCTGCGGACTGACGCGGTCGCCTCAGGCGTGGAGATTCCCCGACCGGCTCCACCTGGAGAGGGCGCTCCGCCGGATATTACAGCCTGGCAGGCACGGATCGATGCAGTCGGGGCCAAATTGACCGATGGCATTCCCGTGGACTCCGCAGAGCGCAGCGCCGAGCAGCAGGCGCTCTACGTGCTGGCGAACGTGCTCGACTGGCATCGCCGGGAGGAGAAGGCGATCTGGTGGGAATATTTCCGGCTGGCGGCGCTGTCCGCGGATGAGCTGGAGGATGAGCGAGCAGGCATCGCCGGCCTCGAGTTCGTCGATACCGTGGGCGGAACCGCCAAGGCCCCTGTCCACCGCTATAGATTCCCCCCGCAGGACGCGGAGTTTCGCGGCGGCGAGGATTTGCGCAGCGTCGGCGGCGAGCGCTTCGGCAAGGTCGAGGCCGTCGATCTGGAACATCGCTTTATCGACATCAAGAAAAGGGGCGACACTGCCGGTCTTCACCCCGAAGCGATCTTCGCCCATACCTACATCGACACGACTGTCCTGGCCGAGTCCCTGGTGCAGATCGGCGAGTGCGTGGCCGATCATGGCATCGGCGGTCCCGGTGCCTACAAGGCGGCTCGCGATTTGCTGCTGCTGCGGCCGCCCGATGCCTGCGGCGCGGCGCTGCGCCAGCCGGGCGAGAGCCCGGTCGATGCGGCCTGCCGCCTCGTCCTGGCCTTGCAGGGCGTGCTCGCCATCCAAGGACCGCCTGGCGCGGGCAAGACCCATACCGGCGCCTACGCGATCCTTGCGCTGGCCAGGGCCGGCCTTCGCGTCGGGGTGACCGCCAACAGCCACAAGGTCATTCGCAACCTGCTCGCGAAGGCCGCCGAGGAAGCAGCGAAGGAAGACTTCGACCTGCAGTCCCTGCACAAGGTCACGGATGCGGAAGACAATGTCCCGCACCTCACCTTCACCACCAAGAACCCCGAGGCCCTCGGCGCCTTTGCAAGCGGCTACCACGTGCTCGGCGGCACGGGGTTCCTGTGGGCCCGGCCCGATGCCGCTGGCCTCGTCGACGTGCTGTTCGTGGATGAGGCCGCGCAGATGTCGCTCGCCAACGTGCTTGCCATATCGCCGGCCGCAGCCAGCCTTGTCCTCCTTGGTGATCCGCAGCAGCTTGAGCAGCCGATGCAGGGCTCGCACCCCGAAGGTACGGAGGTCTCGGCCCTCGACCACCTTCTCGGCGGACGGCAGACCATCGCCGACGACGAGGGCCTATTCCTAGAGCAGACCTGGCGCCTCCACCCCGACATCTGCCGGTTCACCTCCGAGCTGTTCTACGAAAGCCGACTCCTCCCCCGTCCCGATCTCGAGAACCAGGCCATCCTGATGGACGGCCCGCTTGGCGGGAGCGGCCTGCGCTATGTCGCGGTGCAGCACAGCGGCAACCAGAATTCCAGCCCGGAGGAAGCCGACCGTATCCGCAATATTGTGCTGGGGATCCTTGCGTCAGGTGCAGGTTTGCGCGACCGCGAGGGCAACGAGGCGTCGCTCACCCTGGAAGACATCCTGGTTATCGCGCCCTACAACGCCCAGGTCTTTGAAATCCAGGCGCGCCTCCCCGGCGCGCGGGTAGGGACGGTTGACAAGTTCCAGGGGCAGGAGGCGCCCATCGTGTTCTATTCCATCACGACATCCAGTCATGCCGACGCCCCGCGTGGCATGGAGTTCCTCTACAGCGCGAACCGCCTCAATGTCGCCACCTCCCGCGCCAAGGCCCTGTGCATTCTCGTGGCCAATCCGGATGTATTCGAGCCAGAATGTCGTACCCCGCGGCAGATGCAGCTCGCCAACGGCTTCTGCCGCTATCTAGAGATGGCCGAGGTGGTCGATCCATAAGTTCCCTGTAAAGATGATGGATTGGACAGATAGGTTATAAAAAACAAGTAGTTAGATTGCGACGTGCACACGCGGTGCACGCAAGTTTTCCCCTTTCTTTCGTTTCTGTTTCGGCGAAGAGGTGCGCCAGGGCATGCTGGCAACCGACGATTAACGAGGTCGTAGCCGCCTTTGGCCCCGCGACCGCCTGAGTTCGTGGCAAGACGCCAAGGCGCGACAGGGGATGAGGCCTGCTAGGTGTCGGAGAGATTGCTTCTTAAGGCTTGGGCAATAGGGCAGGGGTGCCTGAAGCTGCCGCGCTCCGAAGGCGAAGGCTCCGCGGTCTAATCGCGGCGGGTGCGCCAAGCCTCCAAACTACGAATCTGGGGGTCAGGAGTTCGAATCTCTTCGGGCGCGCCATTCCATCCAATTGAACTCGTTAGTGATTTTTGCAGTAAGCCGACTGCGGCACCGGCTTAATTTTGAGAATTCAGCCGGTTTTTCAGCCGGTTTTGGAGGAACGGACACTCCTTCGAGCCATGTAGCGGCATGGCGCACGCGCGGCCGGGAGGGATGAGGAGTTCAATACGAGCCCAGCATTGTGCGGCTGTCTCCGCCATTCTACCTACTCTGCGTCACATGTCTCGTGGTCGTGGATGGGCTGCGGAAACCTTACCCTCGCGGCGGATATCGCCCACGCGGCGGTGCGCCCTATTTTTCAGATCATGTGCCAGGAGCACCCGTTTCGTAAAGGTCGGCATCCCAGATCTCTGGTTCAGACACCCACGACTCGATTTCTTTCACGGCTGTCTCGAACATCGTTCTATCGAGAGGGAGCACTTTGCCACCCTTCGCCTTAATGATTGTCGCAACCTGCTGGGGCGTCTCTTTCACGTATTGAACCTTGTTCCCAATCAACACCGCAGCATTGGCTTTGGGCGGTAGATCAAACTTGGCACCGTGATATGGCCCGGCCGCCGCGCCGGCATTGAGCCAAATCGGGTTGTCATCCAGCATAGTGAATTGCACGATCTTGTCATTTTCCTTGGTGACCAGCATCGCAGCATCCGCCGGTTGCTCTTGCACAAAATCCAATTCAGTCCAATCAACGCGGCTGTTCCTGCCAGCCATTGGGCGGTGACTAGGAGTACCGTCCGGCTCTGAGTGATCAAGTATTGGAATGTATCGCCGGATCCGGAGCACATCTGCGCTCGTTACCTCGATCCCTTGGCCGACATCTAACGTTAGGCTAGCCATATTGCGTTCTCCTCACCATTGCTCGCGCCTAATTTTGTCTTTCGAAGCGATCAAACGTCACACGCCACGGCGACTGGTTTGACGACCGCCTGCAAAATGTCAGTGCTATCGTTTCAGAAGGATCGAGCAGCATACTGCACCTGTATGTTTGGGATAACAAGAATTTTGGCTTCGGCCTTTGCCTATGCCCTGCGGCGTGGTGGCTAGGGCCGTGAGCCCTAGCAGCGGAAATAAACCTTGCAGTTACTGAAGCCGATGTTACTTTGTAATCGTAGCAGAACGCCGGTAAATGAGCCGCTTTTGAAGCGGGAATGGGGGAGTTGATCATGACTGGTACTGACTCAACGGATACGCCAAGGTACACGAAGCCTGTGGCTTTCCGTGTGGAAAGCGCAGCGAGCCTTATCAACGCCAAACCCGAGGGGGGCGCCACCGACTCGATCAACCTTAAGAAAAAGGTCGTAGCGAGTGTCGGCAAGTCGAGTTCCAAGGCGCCTAAGAAACCTGAGGCGAAGACCAAAACTAAGGCCCCAGTGAAGAAGAAGTAACGCTGGACGGTCTCGATGGCCTTGCTCGAGACCGATGCCATCGATTTCCGTCTAAAAGACAGCGTGATCGTTATTCTGGCCGCCGATGGCAGCGGACGCCTGCTCGATCTCGATGGCGACTTCATAGCCGTCAATCGCACTGCCATGGAGCTGGTCGACTTGGCCGTGCGCGATGGTCCGCGCCACGCGGTAACAAGCATTGCGCGGCACTATCGCCTGAGCGAAGTAGAGGTCGCCGAGGATTTCCGGGCGCTGGTCGAGTTGATGCGCACGCATCGCCTGCTGAGCGGGACTGAGTCCCGGCGCACAGTTTGGGCTCGTGGACTCGCAGGACTGGTCAGCGGCTTGGTTGGTGGCTTGCGGCACAGCCGGCTGCCACTCGACCTGACAATCTGGCTATTGCTCAGCCTAGCGCGTCTGTCGTTCAGACGGCTGAGCTGGGCTCAAGCTATAGATGCCTGGCATCGACATGGCGTAGCGAGCACGGCATTTCTTAGCCGCGACATCAATACGTTGGAGGTTTCGGTGACTACGATCGCGGCCCGCCACCCGATGCGGCCGGACTGCAAGGAAATCGCGTTTTGCTGCTGGGTGCTAGCGGCGTGGACGGGCTCGCCATCCTCACTGGTGCTGGGGGTCAGCCTGAGCCCTCTAGCCGGCCATTGTTGGTGCGTGCGTGACGGCCGCATTGTGTCTGACAGTGTCGAGCGCTGCCGCTCCTACCGCGAGGTTCGGCGCTATGATTGAGGCTGAAGGCAGCCCCGCCTTCCGCCTCGTTGTCGGCGACGAGTCAGTCCGCACGGAACTGGGGGCCGCTACAAGCCTCCTGAATTGCTATGCGGACACAGAGACCGTCGTCCTTGTCCTTGGGCGCATATACTACCGCCAAGCTCTCATGCGCCGTCTGCCGGCATCAACAGTTTCGCGCCTGGTCAACGCAGATCCTGCGCGCCTCGTGGCCGCCGTTTATAGCGAAACCAGTGAGCGCGGCTTAGGCGAAATCGAGGGCGATTTTTGTTTGATCATCTACGACCGCCGCGCCGACATCGTACTTGCAGCCCGCGACCCCTTCGGTGGCTATCCTCTGTACTGGGCGGACACACCGGCCGGGCTGGTTTTCAGCTCGACGGTCGCTGGCGTCGTGCAGATGCTGCCCTGTGCGGAGGTTGACGACGAGTATCTCGCCGACATGATTATGGCGCCAGGAGGCGTTTTCGAGGAAGCGCACAGCGATAGGTGCGCTTACCGCGGAGTGACGCGGGTCCGCGCAGGGGCCAGGGTGCGAATCGAGTGCGACAATGGAAAGGTCGCCACGGCTCGCCGCGACTGGCTCGACCACATTGTCGAGCCAGTCCCTGACGAGCCGCAAGAGGTCTCCGAGCACTTTGCCGCGCTATTGTCGGCGGCTGTTAGCGAACGGGTTCAGGGTGAAACCGCCTGCCATCTATCGGGCGGTTTCGACTCGACCACGATTACGCTGCTCAGCCAGCGCCGCCAGCGCCAGATCGGGGGTCCGCCGATCCACACGCTATCGCTGGTCTTCGACAAGCTCGCTACGCTGCGCTACGAGAGGCCGTTTATCGATGCTGTCCTACATGCTCATCCCGACTTGATACCCCACCCGATTGCGGCCGACGGCTTCGGGGCCTACGTTTCCTATCCAGCGCATGACGAGCCCTGGCCGGCGTTGTTCTGGTCGCGCGCCGAGCTGGCAATGGTCGAGGCGGCAGCAGCGGCCGGCGCAACGACTATCCTCACCGGGCTGGGCGCCGACGAGCAGATCGATATGGAGCCTTACTCAATCGCCGACGCCCTGCGCGGCCTGCGCCTGAGCGAGGCCTGGAGCACCGCGCGCGACTGGGCCGACTCCACCGGGGTCAACATGTGGTCGCTGCTATCCACCTACGGCGTCGCCCAATTACTGCCAGTATCGTTAGTGGCTGGCTTGGGCGAGGAGCCGCGCGCGCGCGTTCCCTCCTGGATCAGGCCGGAGTTCGCGCGGCGCCACGACTTGGTTGGTCGCGGTCGCGCGGTAGTCCGCCGCATCTACCGTAGCCATCGCTCACCGGCGCTGTCGTTGGCTCTGTACGGCATGGAATGCCGCCAGGGTGATCTCAGTCGGTGGTACATGGCGGCGCCCAGGGGCATCCATGAAGCCCATCCCTTCCTCGATCCGCGCGTTGCTGGGCTAGGGCTGGGCATCCAGTGGCGCATGGCGGCCGATCCGCGAGTCTCCAAGCCCATAATTCGCCAGGGCTTCGCCGAGTTGCTGCCCGAGGCCATCCTCGAACGGGCCGACACAGGCCACTTCAATGAATACGTGTTCGCGGCACTGGCGCGCGAGGAGGGCCGGCTGCGCGAGTTAGTGGTCGGTCTCGACAGCGCGTGCCAGGAGATCTTTGATGTCGAGGCGCTATTGTTGGCACTGCAACGCGCTAGCCTCGGGGCCGTGAAGAACGTGTCCAGTCTCGATCGGTTGGTCGTTTCACTTTCGGTGGTCGTCTGGATGACGCATCACCAGGCGTGGTTGGCGCGGCCGATCGTACTTCGTGACGGGCCGTCTCTGACGCGACCACGCGCTGCGGCGCGATTGCCTGCCAAGGCGCTGCCATGAGAACGTCGACGACCACCGTCGCGCTTGTGACCATGCCTTTCGCCTCGATCGGCCCATCGCTGCAGGTTGGGCTGTTAAAGGCGGCGGCGCGGAAGGCGGGCTTCGAGGTCGACGGGTTCCATCTCAATATCGATTTCGCCTGTCAACTCGGCCTCGAACAATACGAAACGCTAGCCGAGCATCGCGGGATCCTGCTTGGCGAATGGCTATTCGCGGCTGCCGCCTTCCGTGACCAAGCGCCGTTGGCAGGCGACCGCTTTATCCACGAGTTTCGCGCGGAACTCGCCGACGTCGCCACCGAGATCGGCATGCCAACCGCCGAGCTTGCGCGTCTGCGCGACGTTGCAGTGCCAGCTTATCTCGACCGTCTAATGGCGGTAGTGGACTGGACACGCTTCGACGTTGTCGGCTTCTCATCCACCTTCCAGCAGAACACGGCTTCGTTCGCACTTGCCCGGCGGATCAAGGAAGCCCATCCAGGAGCGATCATCGTTTTCGGCGGCGCGAATTTCGACGGCGACATGGGGCTGGCATGGCTTGAAGCAATCCATTGGATCGATTTCGCCATTGCTGGCGAGGCTGACGAAGCGTTCCCACGTTTCCTTGCAGCGCTAGCTGATGGGGGCGACCCGCTCTCGGTGCCGGGTGTGCTGGGCCGACTGCGAGGCCGCGCGGTGCAACAGGCTGGCCGTGGTTTCGTCTCCAACCTAGACCAGGTGCCGCTTGCCGATTTCAGCGACTACATCGCGCGCGCCCGCACGCTGGTTACTGAGCCGCCGCTTGAAACGGTGCGGCCGGCGCTGCCTTTTGAAAGTTCGCGCGGCTGCTGGTGGGGGCAGCGCCACCATTGCACTTTCTGCGGCCTCAATGGTCAGTCCATGGGCTTTCGCAGCAAGTCGGCGGACCGCATCCTGGCCGAGCTAGCGCACTATTCGCGGGAATTCGGCGCGTTGCGCTTCGAGGCTACCGACAACATTCTCGATCACCGCTACTTTGATTCAGTGCTCGCGGCTCTAGCCGAGGCCGGCGCGCCATACGATTTGTTCTACGAGGTGAAGTCAAACCTCGACCGGACGGACATCGCACGGCTGCTTGCTGCTGGCGTAACGTCAATCCAGCCCGGCATTGAGTCACTGAGCTCTGCGGTGCTGAAACTAATGCGCAAGGGCGTGCGGGGCATCGACAACGTCAACGCACTGCGCTGGGCCCGCTACTATGGACTTGATGTGAGTTGGAACATTCTATTCGGCTTTCCGGAAGAACGGCAGAAGGACTACGACGCACAATTTGAGATCCTCAGGCGGCTCGGCCATCTTCAACCGCCTATCGGTGCGAGTCGCATCTGGCTCGAACGGTTCAGTCCGCTTTACCAAGTGGCGCGAGCCGACCCTGCATGCCGCGTACGGCCGGAGGCGAGCTACGCGTACGTATATCCTGCTTCCTGCGATTTAGATCGCATTGCATATTTTTTTGATTGGGACGCACCGGCGACGTTACCAGACGAATCGCACGCGGCGATGCAGCGTTGGGTCTGCCGATGGCAGAAAGCGTGGCGTCGCGGCGGATCGAGCCTAGTGTTTTGGGCCGAGGCGGCAGATCGTGTGATCGTGTACGACCGACGCTTCGGCCGCAAGGCGCGTGAGCATTTGCTCGAAGGTCTCGCAGCCGAGCTACATACGTGGTGCAGTGAGCGGCCCGAGAGCGCAGCGCGGTTACGCAAGCGTCTGCCGGCTTCATCGGCTAGCGCCATCTTGGACGGTCTATCGGGCCTGGTTGACGCCGAACTGATGATCCAAGAAAACGACTTGTTCCTCACCCTCGCCTTGCCACATCGTCAGCCGGAAATAATGGAGGCTGGCCTCTGTGCTGAAAGCGCCTCGAGATAATCCGGCTTTACTAAGACTTCTGGCCGTCTTGGTTGCTCAGAGGCCATTAGCCCGCAAAACAAACTCGGCCCTTTTGGGCCTACGGCATGATCTCAGCCGGCTACGTCGCGATTGAGAAGCCGGCAGTCCGCTCGACACCGTGATCGTCTCGCTCGGGTATCAAGGTGCGCGGTTGAACACCATGGCGCCTCTCTCGTCTCCGATCTTAAATCTAAGATCGGATCGGTCCCGGGCATCGTGGTCCGTCATTACCTCATCAATCTCAAGGCCACTGACCTTCGCGACTTCCTCGAACAGTTCGGGCGGGAGCGGCACCGCCGAAGCCTTCAGCTTCTCACGCAAGGCTGCTTCGCGTGACAGCCGCCGGTCATGCGCTTGTGCCACGGCTGCTCGCAGGATTGCCGGGTCGCCGGAAATTCGAGGGTCAGTCATTTGCTTTTTGTTCTGCGGCGGAGATGGCTCGGTCATTACGAACTCAATACTGCGTATCCATCAGATAGCCGGTGCGCCCGCTGCAGGCGTAGCCGGCAGGCGACTGGTGCGGTTTCAGGGAACTGTCGCGCGTCTGACGACGGAATTTTTTCTGACAGACAGGGCACTGATAGACATATGTCGGGCCACTCGACGCGCGGGCCCGCGCCCTGACGGGCTGAGGGCGGTTGACGGTGATGCCCCCGAACGCCCCGCCGCCACGGGCGGGCGGAATGCTTACCGGACCTGACGGTGTAAGTTCCACTGCGTAGCGCGGCACGAACGTTTCGCTCGTCGCGCGCGCTCCGGTGATCCGGTCCACCCGGTAGCTGCGGTGCTCGTTCTTGTCGAGATTGAAGGCATGGAGGACTATGTTCCCCTCGCTCGTGCGACGCAGGGAATAGGGCTCAATGCGCCTCGTCGTGCCTTGATATTCAAGGAGGACGCGTAGCCTGTTTCCGCCGGCAAACCGGATGATCTCAAGATGCGTCTGCGCTGCGTTCGGAATATCCAGCCCGAACGTGCGCCCGTGAATGACAGACTCGCCCGCGGCCAGCGCGTACGCCGGCAGCACGATGGGCGCCTCGCCCCCGGCGAGCCAGGCAAAGAAGTCAGGCAGGACGTCCCAGAAATCGGCGACTGGCGGCAGCGCGGGCAATTGATGCGCCAGCATGTTCTCCCAGCCGCCTTCGAGTCCGTCGCGGTGGGCCGCAAGGTCTTCCAGCTTCGGAACGGCAATGCCCTTGAATTCACATTTCTGGCGCAGGACGTCGAGGAGCGCGGCCGCCTGTGGGCGCGCCTCGCTGTTCCGGAACAGGTTCACGACGTCATAGAGATCGCGCGGCCTCGTTCGCTCGGCGAGGGCCCGTACCTTCTCGCCGAAGGCCTCCTCGTAGCTGTAGGCCAACACCTCAAAGCTGGCTTCCTGCGCGTCGCTATACGCGTGAAACAAGGGCACCCTGACGGGCGGCAGGACGATCCGCTCGTCGGCTGTCAGATCGAGCTTGATGCGGGGCAGGCGGATCACGGCGACGTTTGGAGAGACCGGCCCCTTGTAGCTGAGCTTGCCCTGGCACGAGACGTTGCCGCGCGGATTCTTGAAAAGATCGAAGCTCTGCCCTTCGGTTGGCATTTCGAGGCCCGACCGCTCGTAGACCCACTCGCCGATCTCGGCGAAAACCCGTTTGAGGAATGCCTCGTCAAGGTGCGCCGCATCCGCCAGAGTAAAATCGAGATCCTCCGAAAAGCGATAGGTCTCGAAGTAACATTTCTTAAGGCACGTCCCGCCTTTGAAGACCCATTTCTCCCGCAGTTCGTCGTGAGCAGAGATCCCCGCGAGCGTCCAGCCAAGGACATAATCCTTTTCGACGACGTCCGGCCGCAGGCCGACCTTGGCCGCCGTCTCCAGAATCTCGGCCTTACTGATCATCGCCGGACACTCCGATCCAGTCTGACGGAACCCGAAGCTTCCACCGTGTCACGACGCGTTCGCAGGTCAGCGCAGGGTCGAGTTTGGCGTAGCCCTTCGTCAGGCGAGATCTGCATGCGAGCACCAGCGCCCCCCCGAGCGGATGTCGCTCCGCCAGGAAACCCAGCCTTTTGAATACAGCGCCGTTGGCAAGCTGATCGGCATAGATGATCAACTGATCCGGCTTGCTCTCGTCCTTGCGCAGGTATCGATCAAGACATTCCGTCACATGCTGAATACCGCCGCCGCTTGCCGGATCGTCCAACATGTCCAGCATGGTGCGGTCAACGTCGGAGACGCTGACTTTCGTGTGGCCGCGCCAGACAGCCTTTGTGCCGAATATCCGGGCCTCGGGGATTTGACGCAGCGTGAACAGCGCGCCGCCGCTTTCCTTCGAGCGTTCGCGTATGGGACGCGCGGTGTAGACAACAATGTCGCGGAAAAGCTGCTCGGTCAGATCCCAATATTCGGCGGCTGTGCGGCCCCCAATGTAACCGGGCCCGAACAGCGACGGAACCAAAAGCCACGCATCTGCTACAGCCTGATCGCTGCCGCGCATGTCCAGAGAAACAGGGGCATATAGACCGCTGCCGACCCGCTGCAGCCAACCCTGCGCAGCCCATGCTGACAGGGTTTTGGCTGCCTTGTCCCGGGAAACGGCGAGCACGCGCGCGGCGTCGTCGATGTGAATGACATCGCCAGCGGCTCGTATGACGGCTGTCAGCTTAGGCTGTTTCATAGTACACTGTTGATGCTGTTTTTCAGCTAATAGGCGAATTTCGACATTCTCAGTATACCACAATTGCGACGCAAAGTAACTGCCGAACACTGTAAGCGCAAAAATTCGCGAAAAAACGGAAAAATCGTTACCATAATATACCGACAGGCAGCCTTCGGCGCTTGAGGGCAGGCGTCAGCCGAGTATGGCCCGACGGGCGGAAGGCACGGCACGCGGCGCGCGGTCGCGGCGATGCAGACATTCGCGGTCAGATCAGCATCAGGCCCTTCATGCTGGCGTTTCCCTTGCGCCCGATGATGATGTGGTCATGCACGGCGATGCCCAGCCGCTTGGCCGCGTCGATGATCTCCCTCGTCATCTCGATGTCGGCCCGCGATGGCGTCGGGTCGCCCGACCGATGATGCATCACAACACTGCGACAATAATCATGCTATTTTTCAAATACTTGTGATTCATTCTTAGAACGTTGGTGCCGTTAATGGGACATGTATTGAGTGACCGCCTGTGATATTCCACGTGCCGGCATGATTGCAGTTGCTCAGTACTCCGACGTCCCGATCAACCATGGATTCCGAACGCTCATCTTGCTGGCCAACGCACCTAGGAACGGCTGATCTCCGCGCCGGCGACTGCCGGCGCTCTAAGGAAAGAACGGCGTATAAACCGCAACCCTGCGTGCGTCCGCAACAGCGGACGATTGTCGCGCGCGGGATGGAGGAAATTCGCCTCCGCCGCGGACGGTGAACGGGACAGCCGTAGGAGCGTCAGCATAGCGCCAGCCGCAGGACGGGACGCGGGACCGACTGTCCCCGTCCGCGGTGGTCCGCATGCTGCATCAGGGATGGAAGCCGCCCGGCCGAGACCGGATGCGGGCTCGGTTTACGACAGCCCGGCCACCGATCGGCGGCGATGCTCACTGGTTGCGACCCTTCGCTAAGACACTTCGGCACGGCTCCCGCATCGGCGAGCCTGAACGCAATTTGGCTAAAGAACTCGACAACGCGCCCCAAACTGGGATGGCTAGGCGCTCAATCTTCGTTATTCCTGCCGAAGCTACGCTGCCGTAGTCTCGCGCCCCAGCCGGCGCTTGCCGCCGCGACATAGATCATCGGTCACAAGACCGTAGTAATTCAACGGCAGATTGCGTTTCGTCGCTAGCAACAATATCGTGGCGTCGCTGGACTGAATTTCGCGAGGGGTCGAGAATGTATTTCCGTCTACGTTCTCTCGGTTTAGCCATTGCTGGTGCCACAACAGCTGCGTTTCTTGTCTCGACAATGGCGGTGGCTCAGGAAACGCCGGTGTCCGCGGTACAGGGCGCTGACCACAGATCCCCCGTCGCAGGCGGAGGGGTTTTGACCGTATCAGGCGCGGTGACAGAGCTGTTCGGCGACGGTTTCTTCCTTCAGTCCACGGCACCCGACAACGATCCAGCCACCTCGGATGGCCTCTATGTCTTCCTGCGCAACGTCGCGGGCTTCCCAGCCCATGACGTCGGGAGCCTCGTCACGGTGACGGGACGCCCCGTCGAATTCCAGCCCTTCACCGAAGGCTTTCCGCCCAACCGCACCGTGGTTGCCTGCGGGACGATTGAAACGTCGACCATCCCAAACGAAGACCGAAAGTCTTACCTCACGATTACCGAACTTACCAATGTCACGGCGATGACCGTAAACGGCACCGCTGCCGTTCCCGCGCCGGTGCCGCTCATGCCGCCGGGGGCAACGGCCTCCATCGCTTTTGCTGACATTCCGAACACGCCGTTCGATCCGGCAAATCATCCCCGTGACTACTTTGAATCCCTCGAGGGCATGCGCGTCAGTATCGATGATGCGTTGGCCGTGTCCGCGCGGGACAACAAGATCGTCTATGTCGCTGCACGCGCGAACCTGCAGCCAGGCGAACTGACCGTCGACGGCCTGCCTATCAGTATCCCCGGCCACGTCTTTCCTGAAATCATGCGCGTTCGCTTGCCGGCGACTCAACCAACGATCGTCGTCGATCCTGGAACGCGCCTTGGCGACCTCACGGGCGTCGTCACCTACGAAAATGGCGAGTACATGGTGGCACTCGACCACGTCATCGATCCGGCATCCCTAACACAGCCTGCCGCGCCCGAAGCGCCGCCCGCCCCCGTGCAGGGTTTGCGCATCGCGACGTTCAATGCCGAGAATCTCGACGCGAATGACCCGCCGTCGCGCTTCGCTGGCATTGCTGAGCAGATCGTGGGATCGCTCGGCGCGCCGGATATCCTTGCCCTGCAAGAAGTCCAGGACGACGATGGTGTTGGTGTCACGATGACGGTCACCGCGGGTGCCACCCTCGCGAAGCTAATTGCCGCGATCGGGGCCGCTAATGGCCCTGCTTACGAGATTGTTGCGCTCGATCCACTGGTGCCCAATGCCGATGGTGGTCAGCCTGGTGGCAACATCCGCAACGTCTATCTCGTCAAGAGCGGGGCTGGCGTTGTGGTCGGGGCAGTCGAGCGCCTGTTCGACACAGCCGACCGGTGTGAGGAGGATGTAAATCCGTTCTATCAGTCGAGAAAGCCGCTGCTGGCGACACTCACAGTGAACGGGACGCCCTACGTCTTGCTAAATGTCCACCTGAGCTCGAAGGTCGGGGACCAGGGGCTCTACTCGAATGCGGAAGATCCCGTGCCGCAGTCGTCGGCAGGGCGACGCGCGCAGGCGAAAGCCATCGTCGCTGAGTTGGAGTCACGTTTTGGCACGAACCCGCCCCGGATTATTATCCTCGGCGACTTCAACGATGTCACAGAGGCCGCCACGCTTGCTCCCTTCGAGGCGGGCAGCCTTGGCCTTACTATGCTCCCGGACAGCCGGGGCGAGAACTACACCTTCTCGTCGCAGTTCCACGGCCTGCGGGAGGCTATCGACCACATAGTCGTGGGCGGTAGCCTGTCGTCGAGCGACGTCACCTCGATCACCTACCTGAACCTCAATGCCGACTTCCGTGACCAAACGAGCGACCACAATCCGGTCGTCTTGACGCTCAACTAGCCGCCCGTGTTTGGGGGCCATTCTGTGTGCTCCTGCGTGATCATCGCGCTCACTCACTCGCGTCCATCGTGAGTTGCTTCGATGCACGGCACACCACGATATTTTTGTTGTCCCACCTCTCAAGTTCCTCGATCGGATACAGTACCGCTTTTCCGATTTTGACGTAGGCCGGGCCGATCCTCATGGCTCGCCAGTTTCTCAGCGTCCCAACAGAGATGCTACCGCGGTAGCGTTCCGAGACTTCCTCAACCGTCAGATATTTCATCGGGGCCTCCAAATGTTCGCCGGAGGCTGCACCGCTGGTGGCATCCCAACCGCTGCCTGCGAGCAGGCTCGGGCACGCTCCCGAACCATTGATCATACAGTCGCAAGGCTATGACTGAGGTCTCTGCACGAGAAATGGAAGGCTCGGAGGAGGGGAGTAGTCACAACGGATATGGCCGGATAGAAATCGGATGGCCTGCTGACCAAAATCGAAAGCCGTGAGGCTCGGTCGCGTCGGCTCAGGCTTAACGCGCAACTGCGCTCATTATGGTTTGGACGGATAGGGTATAGGAAACCAGAACCCTGCCGGTTTCAATAGCATGTTGGTCTGCTCGGTTTGATAGCCAAGCTCGGCGCTGCGGGTGCGATAGGCTAGCCAGGCCGGATCCTTATACAGCGCGGCCCGCCGCCTTTCCCGGTCGGCTGCGTCTTCATATCGCCAGATATGCACGTAGGAGTTCACGTCGCCGGTCTCGACGGTGCCATAGAACATCGGTTCGCCGAGATAGCGACTTTGCGTCGGATGGCCGTTGCGCTCGTAATGCTCGAGCTGACCGGCAAGCGTTCCCGGTCGTACACGATAGGTGCGCAGGTCGAACAGCATCAGGCTTTAGCTCCAGGCGCCGGCAGGTCAAACGCGACCGTTGCCTGCTCGGCGATGTGGTTTGCGATCGGCATCGCCGAAGTGGCCGCCGGCGAAGGCGCGTTGCAGACGTGAATGGTGCGTGCGGTCTGCCGGATGAGGAAGTCGTGTATCATGGTGCCATCAGCCATCACAGCCTGGGCCCGTATGCCCGGGCGATAAGGCGTCAAGTCGGACAATTCTAGCTCGGGGCAGTATTTGCGGCAGAGCTCTAGATAGCCGCGGCGGTAGAAGGAATTGCGCATCTCGGTCAGGCCTGACTTCATATTCGCCACGATCAGACGCCGGAAACCCGAGAAGCGTAACATTTCGGCCAGATCGCCGGGGCTGATGTCGGTGCGGGCATAACCATTGCGCGCCAGCGCCAGCACAGCGTTGGGGCCGACGGTGACGTAACCGCCTATCATCCTTGTCAGGTGCACGCCCAGGAAGGGTAGCGCCGGATCGGGGATCGGGTAAATCAGATGCCTGACGATATCGTCCTTGTCCTTCCTCAGCCGGTAGTACTCGCCGCGGAACGGCACAATCTGGAAATCGACAGCCATGCCGCACAGCCGGGCCAGCCGATCGGCCATGACGCCGGCGCAGACGATAACATTCTTGGCGTGAATGATGGTGTCCTTGGCGCCGACCTCGACGCCGTTTGCGACTTCGCGCAGATGATCGACCTCGAAGGAGCGACGCACTTCGCCACCGGCCTCGCCAAAGAGTTCGGCCAGGCGGCGGGTGATCGCGCCATAGTCGACGATGCCGGTGGTGGGCGTGAACAAGGCGCCGACACCGGCGATGCGCGGCTCGCGGCGCTTCAGCTCCGTGGCGTCAAGACGCTCGATTGCGATGCCGTTCTGTTTGCACCGCTCTTCCAGAGCGTTCATCCGCTCAAGTTCCATGGCATCGGTGGCCACAAGCAACTTGCCACACTGCTCGTAGGCGAGCCCGTGATCGCGGCAGAACCCGATCGTGGCATCCACACCCGCCTTACAGAATCGCGCCTTCAGGCTGTCGGGCTGGTAATAGACGCCTGCATGAATCACGCCGCTGTTGCGCCCGGTCTGATGCTGGGCCAGCTCGGGCTCTTTCTCGAGAAGTACCACCGTCATGCCGGGATAGCGCCGCGTCATCTCCAACGCGGTTGCAACACCGACGATGCCGCCGCCGATGAAGGCAAGATCGTATTTGTTCATGCTCCGGCTCATTTCAAAAAAAAGCGCCGGTGACGCACAGGAGCGCGCCACCGGCAGTCTGGGAGGTCGTCAGGCGATGGGCTTGATCTTCTGCTTGCCGTTCTTGCGTTCCCACTCCGCCCACGCATCGTGCTCGTTGATGTCACGCAGCGGGTTGGGGTCAGAATAGATGATGTCGGCAATTGCGTCCTTGCGCAGGAAGGCCACGCCGGGATGCTTGGCCGCGTATTCCAGAAAGCGCCCGAGGGAACGGACGCGATAGGGCCGGCCCTGGATGCGGTCATGTGTCGAGATCGCCATCATACGGCGACGGCCTGCGGCCTCCTCGTAAAGCTGGTCGAACTCGTCCTTGAGCTGAAGCTCGAAGGCCTGCGTCGAGAACCGGTAGGCCTCGAACTGGATGATGTCGTTGAGGTTCAGCGAATAGGGCACGATCGCCATGTCGCGGTCGCGAACCTTGATCAGGAACGGCTCGTCGCGGCTCACGTCGTCGATGAAGTACTTGAAGCCCAGTTCCTGCAGGATTTTGAGCGTGTTGATGGTGCCGCGCATGGCCGCGCCATTGTAGCCGATCGGCGTCTTGCCGGTCGCGCGCTTCACGCTGTCGATATTGTCCTGGATGAACTTCTTCTCGGCCTCGTAGTCGAGATCGTACTGCTGGACCCAGTCGCGCCCGTGCGCCGCCGCCTCATGGCCGCGGTCGACGATTTCCTTGGCGACTTCGGGCGCGCGGTCGACAGCCGATCCCACCATGTGGGACGTGACCTTGATGCCGTACTTGTCCCACAGGTCAAGCATGCGCTGGATGCCTTCCCGATAGCCGTACTTGTACCACGACTTGGTCGGGAAATCCGGATAGGCCGGATCCATGTCGATAAAGCCGGAGAACGGTCCACCCGGCCCGTACGGGGCTTCGCCCCCGGCCTCCATTTGCATCGAAATCGAGATAACCAGACGGATTCCATCCGGCCAAAAGGTGTTGGACATTTTTGTCTCCATGCTTGCTGCAAGCGCGAGAGGCGGCGTTCACCCCCTCTCGCAAAGAAAGACTGTTACTGGATGCCCCAGATCTTCTTGTAGGCGTCGCGGTAACCGTTATCGGGATCGTAGGTGTTCTTCGGACCACCGTCGGAGCCGATATTATCCTTGGTGACCAGGTGCACCGGCGCCACGAAGCCCGACCACTTCTCGCCGGCCAGCGCGCGGTTGATCTCGTCGACAACTTCCCAGCCATGCAAGTTCAGCGGCTCCGCCACCGTCGCGGCTTGGTAGAAATTGTCACGGATGCGCTGGAAAGCCGCTTCGCTGCCGTCGCCGGCAGAGATATTCTGCGGGATGCTGTCCTGAGCGATGCCAGCCGACTGCAGCGACGCCGACATGAAGTCGAAGGTCAGGTCGTTGATGCTCAGCGAGTAGGTCCAGTCGGCGCCGAAGCGCTGCAGCAGCGACGTGGTGAGCTGCGGCATGCGCGTGCTCGCTTCCGCCAGCGGGGTGTCCTCGACCGACAGGAGCTTGCAGCCGCCGCAGGCCTTGATCACTTCGGCCATGGCGTCGGACTTGGCGATGGCGATCGCGTAGACCGAGTCGGTGAAGATGACGACGCCGGCCTTGCCGTCCGACTGCGCGACGGCGTAGGACGCCGCTGCCTTGGCGACATTGGTCGCTTCCGTGGTGATGTTGGCGAACAGGGTGAACTCGTCAGCCGGCCCGGGGGTCGCGGTCGAATGCCAGCCGACGATCTTGATGCCGGCAGCCGAGATCTGCTTCAGCAATTCGGCCTGCTCCTTGGCGTCGATGCCGCCGAGCACAATGCCCTGCGGCTGCAACGCGATGGCCTGCTGCAGAGCCGACGAACGGCCCGAAACCGTGCCCTGCCCGTCGAGGGTACGAACCTGCCAACCGAGCGCGCCGGCCGCCTCTTCGACACCGAGGCCGACGCCACGCATGCCGCCGTTGCGCTGGTCGGCGGAGACGTAGACGATGAACTTGTCTTTCTGAGCGGCCGGGCCGGTGGTCGGGCCGGTCCACGGCGCGTTCGACTTCGCGGCGTCGGCGACGATGGCCTTCGCGGCCTCGACGCCGGCATCCTGCGCCATCACGGCCACGGGAGCGAATATGGCCGTCGACAAGGCAAGCGCCATCAGCCGACGTGAGAGCTTCAGTCTGGTCATTGCAGTTTCCTCCGTTTTGATTTGGTGGTCGCTAGTCTTTCTTCGGCCGCTGCGTGGTTTTGTAGGCAGAACCGAAGGTGCGGCGTCGTTGGGCGTACCCGGCCAGGCCGATGGCCACGAGGAGGGTCGCCCCATTGAAGAGCGGCTCGACATAGAACGCGCCGCCGAATTGCTGGATGCCGGAGATGCCGACGGCGAGGATGATCACGCCGACAACGGTGCCCCAGACGTTAACCCGGCCGGGTCTGATGGTGGTCGAGCCGAGGAAGGCGCCGACAAGCGCCGGCAGCAGGAATTCAAGACCCACGCTGGCCTGGCCGATCCTGAGCTTCGCGGCCAGGATGATGCCGGCAAAGGCGCCTATCAGGCCCGAGGTGACGAAAGCGCCGATGACGAACCGGCGGGTGCGGATGCCGTTGAGCGCAGCGGCTCTTTGATTGGCGCCGATCGCATAGAGCATGCGGCCGATTGGCAGGTATTCAGCGACGATCCACAGCGCCACCGAGATGATCAGCACGTAGAACGCCGCGATTGGCAGCCCGAACAGGTTGGTGGCGTAGATCGAGGTGAATTCCGGCGCCAGCGCGCCGATGACCTGCCGGCCATCCGTGTGCCAAAGCGCCAGGGCGTAAAGCAGCGTGCCGGTGCCCAGCGTGGCGATGAACGAGTCGATCTGGGCGATCTCAACCAGGAAGCCGTTCAGCGCGCCGAGGGCGGCGCCGCAGGCCAGCACGATCAGGCAGGCGGTGAGCCAGTCGAAGCCGAAAGTGGTCTGCAGGCTGATCGCCAGCACGTGCCACATGACGATGCCGTAGCCGACCGTCAGGTCGATACGGCCCGCCATCATTGGCACCATCGCGGCGAGAGCCAGCAGGGCAATGATCGACTTGTCGCCCAGAACGGACCGCAGATTGAGCAACGTCGGAAAGGTGCGCGGCAGGAGTAGCGAGAAGAGGATGATCAGCAACACGGTCAGGATGGGCAGACCGTAGACGGGCACCAGACGGCCGGTGCGCTGCAGAGAACTAAGGCCCGCCAGTTCGCGCGGCGTCGGTTCGAGCGCAGTCGATTTGATCGATTCCATTTCTTCCTCCCGTCTGCTTGACTATGCCGCGGCCGAAAGCGACGCCGCGTTTACCAGTGCCTCGACAGACAGTTGTGATGACTGCATTCCAGCAATGATGCGGCCACTGACAAAGACATGGACACGGTGGCAGATTGCCGTGACCTCCTCGAAGTCCGTGGAAATCAGCAGCACGCCGAGACCGCGGTCGGTTGCCTCACCGATCAGCCGATAGATTTCCGCCTTAGCGCCGACGTCGACGCCGGCGGTTGGGTCTTCTAGGATCAAGAGGCGACCGCCGATGCGCATCCACCGCGCCATAACGACCTTTTGCTGATTGCCACCCGACAGCGTCTCGATGTGAGCGGACGGTTCATTCGGTCTCAACCTCACATTGGCGCCTAGGCGCCGCGCTTCCTCGACTTCCGTACCGGGTGCGCGGAACTCCATCAGACCGCGCCCCGAGGCGGAGGGGTTGAGGAACATGTTTTCGCGGACGCTCATGCCGTGGGCTACGGATTCGGCGTTGCGGTCGCCGGCAACCATCAGCACTCCTGAGCGGATCGCCTCAAGCGGATCGCGCGCTGAATAATCTTGGCCGTCCAGCGTGACCTCTCCGTCGTCGCGGTGTGCAACACCGAAAAGCACCCTGCCGATGGCGTCCTGTCCGGCGCCGCGCAGGCCGACTAAACCGACGATCTCGCCCTTGCCGACAGTGAAGCTTACCGGGCCGACTTCGCCGGCGGTCATGCTCCGCACGTCGAGAACGGTTCCGGGAGAAACAGGAGCATCTGGCCTTACGAACACCTGGTCGTGCGGTCGACCAATGATGGCCTGCACGAGATCTTTCGAATCAAAACCCTTGGTATTGCGGTTGGCGGCCACACGGCCGTCGCGCAGGACCACGACACGGTCGGTCAGCGCATAGACCTCGTCGAGGCGATGCGAGACGTAGATTATGCCGACCCCCCTCGAACGCAACCGGCGGAGCACCTCATGCAGGCGGTCGACCTCCGGCTGCGGTAGGCTGGCCGTCGGCTCGTCCAGCACAACCAGTTCAGCCTTGCTGGCCAGTGCCCTGCTGATTGCCACCAGCGAGCGCTCAGTTCGCGTCAGGTCGCCGACGCGGTCGTCGGCATGGATGTCGCCGCCGACAATGGCCAGCGCATTGGCAGCATCCGCCGCAGCGCCTTTCCAGTCGATAAGGCCGAAACGCCGCTTGTAGCTGGTGCCGAGCATGATGTTTTCAGAGACAGTCATCCACGGTATGAGGCCGAGATCCTGATGGATGAAGGCGATCCTGCCATGCGCCGCGGCGGTATTCAGGAGTTCGCCCTTGAAGCGCATCTCGCCGGCGTCGGCACGGAACACCCCGGCCATTATCTTGATCAGGGTGGATTTCCCCGCACCGTTCTCACCAAGCAACGCGGCAATTTCTCCAGAGTGGACATCGAACGATACGCCACCCAGCGCGATGGTACCGCCAAAGCTCTTCTTGATATCGCGTACCGAGAACAGCGCGCTTTGGCCGGCGTCGGTTAAAGCGTCAAAGCGCCCAGCCATTCCACTCTCCCTTGATGCCTTTCCCCACAGGGCTCTTTCGTCCCTTGCTAAGAATAAAGTGGCACGTTAAGGGAGTGGCCGTCTTTCGGAAAATGGCCATAGATTTGAGATAATCGGCCAAAATGCAGAAAGGTATAGGGATGAATATCGTTGCGCAGGACAACTGCCCGTTTGCGGCGGTTCCGTTCGAGCAGTTCGAAATCGGACCCAAGGATCCCGAGTTCGTCATCCCACTCGGCGCGCCTACGCACACGGTCTTTCTCTCGATGAGAAAGTTCGACGCTAGTTCAGAGGCAGAGCCCGGCGGAATGCTGGTTTGCGTCGAGCAGGGCGAGGTCAGGCTCCTAGGCCCGTCTGGTCGCTGGACGCTGCCTGCCGGCTTTATGGTCTACATTCCCACCATGCGGCCATATCGACTGGTCGCCGCCAATCCAGCAACTGTCACCCTGGTCAAGTTCACGGCTTCGGAAACGGACTGGCGCCATCCCGGCTGCTGGACCGTGCCGATCCCCGTGCTCGCCCGCGAGATGGTCGGTTACTCGCGCCGCTGGAACTGCTTGCGAGACCCTGCCGACGCCCTTGCGAACTCCTTCTATGAAGCCATCGGACGCCTCTTTGCCGACTGGTTCGATCGCAAGCGGGCGATGTGGACACCGTTCGGCAAAGCGCCCGAAATGCAACGTGCGATTTCGTTTGCTCGGGCGAATTTCGACAGCGTGTGCGTTGCTGAGGCGGCATCTGCCGCCGGTATGTCCGAGAGGACGCTTCGCCGACGTTTCAGGGATGAACTCGGTATAAGTTGGCGCGAATTCATAACCGAACTGAAAATGAACAAGGCGATGGAACTGCTGCGCAACAGACAAAGTGTTACTGAAACAGCCTTTGCGGTTGGATTTAGCAGTTCAGGTGCTTTTACCGTGGCATTCGAAGAGTATACTGGAATGCTTCCTAGCTTATTTTCCAAGAACGCTTGCCGCACGTTCCAGCATACCTAACGACCGTCTCACCATTGGGTGATCAAATACCTGCATGAGGCAAGCCGATTCTACGGAGCTTTTGCGCAAGGAAATCGACACATAGCCTTACCTTGGCGGCGGCATGGCGGCTATGCGGGTAAACCGCGTGGATTGGCGAGGCTGGGAGCGGGAACTGAGAAAGGACAGTCACAAGGCGACCGGTTCGCAGATCGTCCGCTACGTCCCAAATCGACTTCAAAATAAGTCCTGCGCCCTGTAGGGCCCAAGCATGTGCGGTTTCCCCGTCATTGCTAGTCAGCACGCCTTTGACCTTGATAGTTTCGCCATTGGCAAAGGTCCAGTGATCCAAGATTGGATTTCCGAATGCGATGCAGTCGTGACGGAGCAAATCTTCTACTGCTGCAGGGCGGCCGCACCGCTCAAGGTATGACGGCGCAGCGCAGATAATCCGGATATTGGGCGCCAGTTGTCGAGCGACAAGACTGGAATCGGGCAAGGCACCAAAGCGGACAGCAAGATCGTAGCCGGCGTCTACAATGTTCTCGATCGTATCGCTGGAATGAAGATGAATCTGAAGCCCCTCATGCATTCGCTGGAATTCGACCAGCAATGGCGCAAGAGTTCGTCGGCCGAAGGCTACAGTCGAGGTGACACGCAGCAAGCCGGACGCTGTCTCGCGGCCGCGCGTTACCTCCAGTTCAGCCTCTTCTATATCTGACAATATGCGCGCACACCGCGCATAAAATGCCGTCCCTTCGTCGGTCAATGAAAGCCGCCGAGTCGTTCGATTGACGAGCCGCATGCCGAGACGACTCTCAAGACGCGACAGGCGTCTGCTCACGACGGCAAGCGAGAGGCTAAGCTTGCGAGCCGCGGCCGAGAGGCTGCCTGTTTCCGCTATGCTGGCAAACGCAACCATATCGATGAGATCGCCAACCATTCTTGCAGATATGACAACAAACTCTGGCGGCCGCAACATATTATTGTGCAATCAGAAACGGGGTAGGTTCCGCGCAATAGGTCTAGGGAGCGAGACAGATGCAGTCCTTGAATAATCAGAAGATATTGATCGTTGGAGGTAGTTCGGGGATTGGCTTGGCAACAGCGCTTCGTGCCGCCGAAAGTGGTGGGGAAGTCACGGTGGCGTCACGCTCGCAAGAAAAACTTGACACTGCCGTTAACTCGAGCTCCGGTAAACTTCAGGCGGTCAAGCTCAATACCGGCGACAACGAGGCCGTCGAACGCTATTTGGACGTTACTTTGTGGGACCATGTCGTCGTCTCCGCAGCACAGACGCCGAGCGGCCCGGTGCGGGTTCTTCCGCTGCCAGACGCAACGAAGGCGATGGAAAGCAAGTTCTGGGGCGCCTACCGTGTCGCCCGCGCAGTAAAGATACGTGACGGCGGTTCGCTGACCTTCGTCTCGGGCTTCCTCAGTGTCCGTCCTTCGGCAACCTCCGTGCTTCAGGGCGCCATCAACGCCGCCCTCGAAGGCTTGGCACGCGGCCTTGCGCTGGAAATCGCGCCGGTGCGGGTCAACGCGGTTTCGCCGGGGCTAATTGCGACGCCGTTATGGTCTGGCCTCGATGCCGAGAAGCGGGAAGCGATGTTCAATGGCGTCGCGCAACGCCTGCCGGTGAAACGTATCGGCCAAGCAGATGACATTGCCAATGCCGTTCTCTTCCTAATGGCAACGCCCTTCGCCACCGGTTCGACTGAGCCAGTTCTGCCGAACGATGATTGCGTCGGCGGGGATCGATCGGACCTGTTCGATGAAGCGGGCGAGGTGCCAGGCGATCTGCGGATCGGTCGGGCGGTAATCGGTGACGGCTGGCTCGACCGCCTGGGCTTGGCCGAGCCGGTCGACTTGAACGACCCAGGGAACGACGGTGCCTCGCGCCGATTGCCAGACCAGCGCCGCCGCGAAGCCGCCGGCGAGCAGCAGCGAGCCAAACGCCATCAAGCGCCAGTTCTTAGCCTGGACACGGGCCGAGCCGATGCGCTCATCCCAGACCTGGGCCGCCTTTTGGTACGGCGTCTCGGGTTCGGGTGTCTTGCCGTAGTGGGTGGAAGGTCGTTTGAACATCAGCGGTCCCCTTCGGAGAGATTGACGGAAGAGCCACCGCCATGGGCGTCGCCCGATCGCACGGCGTGGCTGACGGCCGAGGCCCCATGGCTGACCGACTGGGAGCGCTTCATGCGCTTCGCCCAGGCGGGCGGCGTCGAGGCGCCGGGGGAAGTGGAAGGATCGTTGGCAGCGCCGCCGATCGTGCCTTCAGTCGACGTGCCGCCAGTGGCCTCGAAGGCGGCCTTTGCACCACTGGAAAAGCTCTGCGCCATGCTGTCGGCAGTGCGGGACGCGGCGCGCCGGAGCGACGATGTGGCGGCACTGGCACCGGCGCGGACGACGCCGCCGAGGCCGGAGGCCACGCCGGCCGCGCCTGTCTGGCCGGCAGAGGCGAGGCTGTAGGAAGTCGCGGCTCCACCGGCGAGCGCGGCGCCACCACGCGCAGCCGTCGCCGCACCACCTGTCACAGCGCCAGCACCGCTTGCCGCCGCGCCAAGGGCAGCACCGCCTGCCATCGCGACGCCGCTGGCAGCCAGACCCGTGCCGACAGCGGCTCCAGCGCCGAGCTGGGGTCCGCCGGAGACGAGGCCGTTAGCGATGCCGGGGCCAAAGATGCCAAGGCCGAGCAGAGCGAGCGCTGCGAGAACGATCGCCATGGCGTCGTCGATGGTAGTCGTGTTCGGATTTCATGCCCCAGCTGTAGGCGGCGTGGACATAGCTTCTGACGTGGTCTGCCATGGCGCGGGCGCCGCGCTCATAGATCGGCCGGATTACCTCGACAATTTCCTCTGGGTCGATTTCGCGTGCTAGCCGATGGCGTCCGAGCGTGTGGGCGATCTTGTTGAGACCCTTTTCTGTCTCCTTCCAGGAGGGCTTACCCGCTGCCTTGAGTGCGGTGACGTAGCCTGCGAACAGATCCGCCACGGTGCCCGGTCGGGTATCTGTCGCGATCTTGATGCTGCGGCCCTTCTGGATGATCTTGGCGAAATCGCGGTCGAATATCTCGCGCGCACTGGCGAGAGATATCGATGGGTATGAACCGATCTTCCTTTTGACGCGCCTCTTATCGCGCCACTGTTGCGCCATCCAATCGGCAGTCACGCGGGTCGGCATCGGCTTCAGGATCAAGATGAGCCGGCCGGTGCCGTGTCCTCCGCCATCGACAAGTGTTTCTTGCTTGCCACTATGTTCGATCCGCCTGATTGCGGCGCGTATTTCTCCATCGGAGATGATCGGCATGCTTGTTCTCCCGTTGGGTTGAGAGTGGCCTTTGCCGACGGATGGTAAGTGGGGTTTGCACCCACCGGAAAACTAGGGTCGGCAACTGGGGTCTGTAGGGGTTTTGATCCCCCGAAACCCACCCCGAATCTGCCACACTAACCGGGATTACGACAAGTCAAAAAATGCAGATGAATCAGCGTGATAGAGCGTGAGCCTGCGGGATTGAAATAGGCATTTTGGGATGGTTATGCGCCAGAATAATCGCCGTGGCGGAGAGCTCCAAGGCGCGCCTGACCACCTCGCGCGGATAGACCGGTGTGTGGTCGACCGTGCCGACCTGCTGCACTTCGTCGGCGATCAGCGCGTTTTTCTTGTCGAGGAACAGGATGCGGAACTGCGGTCTTATGTAGCAAACGCACCAACATAGACCAAGCACGCGGCAGCTCGTTCCCCTAGAATCAGGGAATGCCAAGAGTTGCCCCCATTGTCCGCTCCACCCGATACGAGCACGCGATTAACACGCTGGTCGCGAAGCGCGCCGAGATTTCCGGCGCAATCCGGTTCAAGGGTGCGGACCTGGCCGACCAACTTCACCACATTGACGCCGTGCTGCTCATCCTTGGCTATCAGGGCGACCCGACGCTGATACCGGCATTGAAGCGAAAGCCTAACCGGTTTCGCAAGGGCGAACTGTACCGCCTGATATTGATGAATGAAGCGGAAGGCAGCGCGACGAACAAAGAGACAGCGCGCCGCATCGTGCAGGCGAAGGGCTGGGACTCGGCTCTTGTCGAGCCGATTCGGCAATGCGTGAATTCCGCGAAGGTCTGGCGGAAGCGAAAGACCCTAGCAATACCCAAATAAAAGACTTGTGCTAAGCCTTTGGCCGAAATAACAACTTCGCTCGGCAAGAAATCAAGAGGCGAGTCGGCTCGGCTATGTTCGATGAATATAAGTATGGTTACTACCAAGCCCTGCGAACCGAAGCGCGCGGTCGGATTGTGAATGCATTAAACCGGCGCATAAAAACAGCGGAAGACAGAGAGACGTGGCGTGGGATCACGCTAGCTTCCATGAACCAGGAAGCCTACGATTATGCGCGGGTGGAATGGCCTAAATACTATGGTGTGGATACACACGAAGGGCTCCCGTATAGCTGGGAACGGCTCTATTTCAAGTTCATGGCAAAGCCATCAAATTTCAATTTGGCTGTATGGCAGACGCTTGGAGATCAGAAGATCTTGCAGGGGCTGGCCCTAGGCAAACCCTCGTCTGGTAAGACCCATCTGACCGTTAACTGGGTTGAAAGGTCCTTTGGCCCATCATACTTTAGGGGCGGTGTCCTTATGCCCATATTGGCTTGTGCCGAAGAATATGCGAAACTTCTTGGCTGCGAGCGCGTTTTGGTGAAGGATGCGATTGACCCTGCGCATTTTGAAAAATATGGGTACGCGCCGTACGACCATGTGCCCAAAGGGGGCACATACATGGCAAAGGAGTTGGAACATGGCTGATATTGGAAAGGCACCATCGGTTGAATTGACTGATGCGTTGCGGACTGGATTCCTGGATGCCATGGAGCGAGTGAAGTCGCTTAACCTCAATCCGTGTGCAACCTTGGTCGACCAAATTTCAAACGACGAATGGGCCTCTTGGGACGCCTCCAAAGAGGTTGCACTCGTTGTAGATGCAGACGGTATTAATAACGACGATATTGAACATGAGTTCGATATCGCCGCTTAGGAATACGTGCACGGCTTTCGGAAAAGCCCGCTTTCAAGCGGGCTTTTTTATTCTACCCGCTGCCAATAACCCGCCCAAACCCTCGACACAGGATGATTGAGCGCACCGCCAAGCAGGGCGAATGCGTTGCCACCATTTGACCGGCGACGATGATCTTCCAGCCATGCGGCATGATTGGCGTACTGGTAAAGGTAGCGGTGCGAAACGTGGTGGTGCTGGCCGGCGACCATCCGGCGAAGGCGGCTGAAATAGCTTTCCACCATGTTGGTGTGCTTGCCGTGGCCGTCGCTGTAGCTTTCCGAGTGATTGATGCGGGTTGAAGCGTAATCCGCCTCTAGCGCGTCCCAATGGCTGGCTTCGTCTGCAAACAGCTTGGTGCCGGCAAGCATCCGAGCGCGGGCGATCTCAACGCCTTCGGCTTCGCGGCGGCGGATGAACGTCAAGGTACGTCCAGCGCGCTCGCGGAGGGCGATGACAACGCGGCGACGGTCTGACTGGTTCTCCTTCACGCGACGGTCCTTGCGGTCCTCTACGCGGTTCTCAGGGCGCACCACGCCGCCGAAGTAAGCGCCGTCGATCTCGACTTCGCCTTCAAGGGTTTCATTCTTGGTTTCAGCCGACAGGGCTTCGCGCAGCTTGTGGCCGAGCACGAAGGCGGTCTTGTACTGCACGTCCAGATCGCGGGAGAACTGGACCGCCGACATGCCCTTGGCGCCGTTGACGAACAGGCAGATCGCGGCCAGCAGATCGACAAACGCCAGCTTGCGCGAAGCGAAGATCGTGCCAGACGTGACAGAGAACTGCGCACCGCAGGCGGCGCACTTGAACTTGCGACGGGTCGGAATGTCGTAGTGATCCAGGCATCCGCATTTCGGGCAAACAGGCTCGCCTTGCGTCGAAGCCCAGCGAAGGCCCTTGAACGTGTCGTAAGCCTTTTCCTCGCCGCCCTTGTAAATCTCTTTGAGGGAGAGGGAGCGGCTTTCGGCGGAAAGGAGGAAGTGTTGGGCCATTGTCATCATATCCGGTGATATTGTTCACCGTATATGCGGACTTGTATCGCCAAATGCAAGGGGTTATATCATCAGATACGATGATATTTTTGAGGCGACCCTATGGCACGTAAGGACGACCCGGCTACCGTCGAGTATGAGACGCGAGCGAAGAACCTTTTGAAATCCGAATTGAAGCGCAAGGGCGTGACCTATGCGCAGCTCGCAGAAAAGCTTGCCGCCATCGGCGTTCATGAAAATGAAAGAAATCTAAATAATAAGATAAGTCGCGGTGGCTTTACCGCTGCGTTTTTGCTACAATGTTTGGACGTAATACAGGCAACAGACATCCGGCTTTAATAATGGCTGATCTTGAATCAAGACGTGAAGGCGACAGGATTGTAATTCTGCTTAATCCGGGTCAGCCACTAGAGCTTGGCGATCTGTCCGAGAGCTTTTCTGCGCTTGCCCGCATGTATGGGCGTCATTACAGACCGCACGGCGAAACGGCACCCAAGCTGTATGTGACCAAGTTGGAAAGCGGCTCCATCTGGATGGAGATCGCGCCCTATCTGCAAATGCTCGGTCAGGCAGTGCAGCCGGTAGATTCAGTCCTTATCGTCGCCGATTTCACCAATAGGCTTTGGCGAGGCATCAAGGCATTTTCAAGCGGCCCACAGGATACGGTCCGTTTGGACCCGCCATCAGACGACGACGCCCGCGACATCAGGGAATTTGTGAAGCCACTACTCGGCAAGAAAGGCGCAGAACTTGGGATCAAGCACGCTCGCTACCGAAAGACGGATGGCGAAAAGGAGACTGTGGTCGAATACGACTTTGACGAAACCGAATTGAACCGCGCGGCCATAAACATCGACGCGGCGCTAAGTGCAGACCCGTCGCTTTTGGAGGCACCCGATGCGCCACCCGATAACCAGATCAAGCGCGAGGTGATGCTGTTTATGGATCAAGCAAATCGCGGCCCCGGCAAAGAGAAGGGTCGCACTGGCAACAAGGGTGTTATCCCGTCAATTTCGGATAAGGCGCTGCCCGTCTATTTCCGAAAGTCCATCAATGACCTCAAAGGGCAGATCACGAAAGAGGTAAACCCGCTGACCAGTACCTTCGTGGTGGACGTGCTTGTCCAGTCGGTTGCCGGCGAGCCGAAGGGCTATATCGTCACGGACGTCCACGACGCCATTCCGGGCGAAGCCGACTAATTCGGCTTGGTGCGTTTGCTACATAAGACCGCGGAACTGCTCGCGCTCCTCGAAGGCCATCACCGACCGGCAGTATTCGAGAACCTGCGTCCAGGTCGACAACAGCTCGCGGCCGGCGATCTCGCCGCGCGCCATGCGCTGCGCCGTTGCCGCAACCACCTTGAGGTCGAGCGCCACCGCCGGGCCGATGCCCTTCACCTCCTGCAGGCGCTCGACGGGCGCGCCGAGGACCTCGGCCAATGTACCGAAGCGTGCCAGCAATGCCTTGGCGACCGGCTTGGTGTCGGCGCGCGGGATCAGCCGAAACAATAAAAGCTCGAGCAGTTCGTAGTCGGGGAGGGTGTTGGGACCGGCGGCGAAGCGCTCGCGCAAGCGGTCGCGATGGCCGAGATAATGCGGCTTGTCGGCGGCCACCGCCTTGGCGGGCGATCGCACCGGCCTTTCGGGAAAGAAGGCCCGCTCGTCGTCGTCACCGTTCATGGCTGCCCCCACCCAGCATTTGCCGGGCACGGTAACGCCCGATCTGCCAGACACTAGGCCCGCAGGCCGGGGCGGTCGAGGTTTTTTGGCGACAGCGTGAAGATCTCGCAGCCGGTTTCGGTGACGCCGATCGTGTGCTCGTACTGCGCCGACAGCGAACGGTCGCGCGTCACCGCGGTCCAGCCGTCCGACAGCACTTTTACATGCGGCCGACCGAGATTGATCATCGGCTCGACGGTGAAGATCATGCCCGGCCGCATCTCGACGCCTTCGCTGGCGCTGCCGTAATGCAGGATGTTCGGCGCGTCGTGAAACAGCCGGCCGACGCCGTGGCCGCAGAAATCGCGCACCACTGAGCAACGCTCGGCTTCGGCATAGGTCTGGATGGCGGCGCCGATGGCGCCGGTGCGGGCGCCCGGCTTGATTGCCGCGATGCCGCGCATCAGGCACTCATACGTGACTTCGAGCAGCCGCTCCGCGGCACGCTTGATCGTGCCCACCGGATACATGCGCGAGGAGTCGCCATGCCAGCCGTCGAGGATATAGGTGACGTCGATATTGACGATATCGCCATCCTTCAACGGCTTGCTGTCGGGTATGCCGTGGCAGACGACGTGGTTGATCGAGGTGCAGGATGATTTCGTGTAGCCACGGTAGTTGAGCGTCGCCGGAAGCGCGCCATGGTCCATGCCGAACTCGAAGACGAAGCGATCGATCGCTTCGGTGGTGACGCCGGGCGCCACCATCGTCACCAGTTCGTCGAGGCAGCGCGCGGTGAGATCGCAAGCCTTGCGCATGCCGACAAAACCTTCCTCGTCGTAAAGACGGATCTGGCCGGTGTTTCTGAGCGGTGCCGTGGCGGCGTCGAGATAGGTGACCATTTTTATCCGTCTTGCAGAGATGCGAGGCTGGATGAGCCTCCGCGAGAGAAATCTCCCCAGATTTGGCACTGGAAAGCGCAAGGTTCAAGGACGAACTGCCGGCGACGGCCGAAGACCGGCGATATTCATGCCTGGGGGCATTCTCCTTGCCTGTAGCGGCCCATGCATCCGCCGGGTTCATTGGCTACCGCAGTGACGACACATTTCTGGGCGAGAAGCGGCCCAAGCATTAAGCCGCCACGGCAATTTTTTGCGACGAACGGCGTTGCTGCGGGGGCGTCGGTTCGGGAGAGATCGAATGGACAGACTGCAATTCGAGGTGCCGGTGCGGATCGCGCCTGTGCCCGGCCAGCCGGTCGAGGAAATCTACAGTGTCGAGCAGGCGCTCGATTTCCTGCAAACGTGGCCGGTTCGCCGGAAGGGGCCAACCTACCAGGCCGCGTTCAACGCCTGTTTTGGTGCCACGGTGGACATCGTCGAGACCGAAGACGCATGGCGGGCCTTCATGGCGTTTTGCCGGGTGAGCGGCCTCCTTGCCAGGGACATGATGGTTCCGCGCAAGCGGGGCGGCGAGGCGAGGGGACTGCGGGCGTAGGGAGCTTTCGACACAATCCTCAGTCCGTCTTCGCCTCCTCTTGCCGACATCCCCATCAGAGTGGCGGGTCCAGCAAAGCTTGCGCAGCATCACGCTGGCGATAGACATATGCCAAGTTGAAATTGCTGGTACGCCCAAGGGGAATCGAACCCCTGTTACCGCCGTGAAAGGGCGGTGTCCTGACCGCTAGACGATGGGCGCGCTCAGATGTGAGCGCTTATAGTTGCGTCGCGACAAACCGGCAACCCGTCTGCCGCCGGCTGCGACAACTTTTTTCCGTTGGCTCCAAACCGCGTCTTTCCGACAGCCAAGCTGGTTTTTGCAGCATGATGCAACGCCGCCGAGGGGAGCCTTCGCAGTGGCGGAAGAACCTCGCCCTAGCCGCGCCTGCGGCAACGCCAGTTCCAGTCGCGCTCGGGGCCGACATCGACGTGAACGGATTCGGTGTGGCAGTAGGTGCCGACGCCACCGCGGCCCGGCATGGTGCGGAGATAGCTCGCCAGTTCCCATTTCGAGACGCCGGGAACCTGGATGTCAGCGGCGGCGCAGTACATGTGCAGCGAGTTCTTGGCACCGTTGGCGCGGCGGTTGCGGGCCGGATCCCGATAGCCGGAGGTGACCGTCATCTTGCGGCCGTAGTGGCCTTCGATCGTCTTCAGCACGCGAACCAGCGACGGCTTCAAGCAGGCGACATCGACGCTTTCGTTCTGTTTCAGGAGACCGTTGGGTGCCAGCCGGGCGAGGCCGGCGGCGGAGGCGACCTGGTAGGCGCCACCCGAACCTTCGTCCTCGTTGAGGTCGACGTCGCTCTCATCGTCGAGGCCGGATTTGCGCTTGATCTCGAACAGCGCCGTCTGGCGCACGCCTGGCAGCGCATCGGCCGTGAAGTGGCTGGTATCGCCGGTTGACACCAGCTGCACGGGCTTTTCGGCCGGGTTGGCCGAGGCCAGGGTGACGGTGGGTTTTGTCGCAGGCGTCGCCTTGGCCTGCATGACCGTTGGCTGCCCGCCCGATCTGCTGTTGGCCGGCGAAGAAGGTGCCGCCGAAGCAGGCGTGGCGCTGAACAGTGAGGCCAGGAAGTTTTTCTTCGGTGCGTAGGCCTGTGGCTGCGGCATCTCGCCGGCGGTCACATAAACCGGGTTGTTCATCGCCGGCGCGGCGGCCTTGGCGTCGGGCTTCGATGCATCAGCACTGTTCTGTGCCACGGCCTGTTCAGCCGTCTGGGCGTTTGGTTGCAGCGGCTGCGGCGTCTGTCCCGGGATCGTCTCGGCTGCCGTGGGAACGGCGATCGGGAAGCCGGCATCGGGCTTGGCTCCCGGCTTGGCCACTGGCACATAGGCCACCTGCTCGGGAAGGTTGGCGTCGCCGTCGGCATTCATCGTCATTTGTGCGGTTGTCATCTGCGACGATGATGCGGCCGTGCTGGCCTGGGGCGCACCGGCGGCCGTGCTGATTTCGGTAGCCGAGGTATTATAGCCTGGCATGCCGACCGACATGGTCGGGTCGCCGGCCGAGGTGCAGGACGCCAGGAGCACCGAGAAAAGCGCCGCCACAATGGCGCGGCTTTCTCCCTTCGCGAGGCGCGATCCTGCTGATCTCAAAACAAAATTCCCCCTCGATATCCGACCGGTTCGTCATTGGCGCGACGCCGAAACGTCTCGTCGAAATGACCCTTGTTCCCCGAACCGGAAACGAGACCTGTGTCAAATCTGCAAGCCTCAAAGTAATTTGGCGGCTAGAGGATGAATCAAGGCTGCTCAGGGTTGACGGCACCATTTCGCCCGCTTTTGGCGGCGCGTCAACTCACCACACATTACAGATGGTTACACACGCACCTTGACATAGGTGCCGGGGGCTTCGCCTAGAATTTGCATGTGCTCGCCCGGTTTGCGGGCCGGTACCCGGGTATTGTCCTTGGCTTCGATCCAGCGTTGCCAGTGCGGCCACCAGGAACCGGGATGGTCGGTGGCCCCGGCGAGCCATTGGTCGAAGTCGCCGGCCGGCTTGCCGCCGGTCCAGTAGTGATATTTCTGCGCCGCCGGCGGATTGACGACCCCGGCGATGTGGCCGGAGCCGGCCATGACGTAGTCGACCTCGCCGCCGAAATATTTCGAGCCGAGGAATACCGAAAGCGCCGGCGCGATGTGGTCCTCCTTAGAGGCGAGGTTGTAGACCGGAATGGTAACGTCCTTCAGCGAAACCGTGCGGCCCGCCAGTTCCATCATGCCTTGCGAAAGCCTGTTCTCGAGATAGCAATTGCGCAAATAGAAGGAATGGTTGGCCGCGCCCATGCGGGTCGAATCGGCATTCCAGTAGAGCAGGTCGAAGGGCAGGGGATCCTTGCCGCGCATGTAGTTGTTGACGACATAGGGCCAGATCAGGTCGCCCGAGCGCAGCATGTTGAAGGCGGTCGCCATCTTGGTGCCGTCGAGATAGCCTTTCTCGTTCATCGCCTTTTCGACGGCCGCGACCTGCTCCTCGTCGACGAACACTTTTAGATCGCCGGCATAGGTGAAATCGACCTGGGTGGTGAAGAAGGTGGCGGATTTGATGCGATGGTCGCCTTCCTGCGCCATCAGCGCCAGGGCCGCCGCCAGAAGCGTGCCGCCGACGCAATAGCCAATGGCGTTGACGTCCTTTTCGCCGGTGGCCTTTTCGATCGTGTCGAGGCCGTATTGCAGGCCCTCTCGGATATAGGCCTCCCAGCCCTTGGTGCCGTGCCGCTCGTCCGGATTGATCCACGAGATGACGAAAACGGTGTGGCCTTGCTCAACCGCCCAGCGGATGAAGGATTTTTGCGGGTTGAGATCGAGAATGTAGAATTTGTTGATCCATGGCGGGCAGATCAGCAGCGGACGCTTGAGCACGGTCTCGGTCGCTGGATCGTATTGCAGGATTTCGGCGACGTCGCTGCGGCCGACCACCTTGCCGGGCGTGGTGGCGAGGTTCTTGCCGATCTCGAAGGGCGAATAATCTGCCTGCCGCAGCTTCAGGTCACCCTTGCCGGCGGCAATGTCCTCGGCCAGCATCTTCATGCCGCGCACCAGGTTTTCGCCGTTCGAGGCGACGGTCTCGCGAAACAATTCCGGATTGGTCAGGATGAAATTCGACGGCGAGATGGCATTGGACACCTGCCTGACATAAAAGCTGGCCTTGTGGCGAGTGTGCTCGTCCAGACCGTCGGCGTGCTCAACCAGTTCGGCCGCCCAGCGCGAGGTGACCAGATACGCCTGTTTCAGAAAATCGAAGAAGGCGTTGCGGCCCCATTCGGGGTCCTGGAAACGCTTGTCGCCGCGCTCGGGCTTGACCGCGTCCTCGGCGTCCTCGGCGCCGGCGCCGATGCGCTGGACGGCGTTGGCCCAGACGGTCATGTAGCCGGAAAACAGCCGCGTTTGCGCCTCCAGCGCGCGCTGCGGGTCGGAGAGCCAGTACTCGGTGAGCTTGGAGAAGGTCTTCACCATGTCGACGACCGGCTCGGCGACGTGATCGCGCACCTCGCCCTTTTCCCGCGGCTCGGCCCATGCCGAGGCGGCCTTGCCGGCCTGCTCGATCATGCGGGCCATGTTCAGAGCGAAGCGTTCCGGGTCCTTCACCAGATATTGCTCGACGGTCGAAGGTTGGTCATCTTCCGCTTTGCCCGAATCGGGTGTTTTGGACATGGTTCGCGGGGTTCCTCCCGAAGCGTTTTGTTGACATATTACCATGGGATATCGGACAGGGTCCAATGTGCTCTAACCCGGCCGCCAGGAAAACAATATGACGATTAATATTGGCAAGAACGTTTTTTCCGGCACTGGTCGTTTTTGCCGCATGGCGCTCGTCCTGTTGGCGATGGCCGGTTGCACGAGCAGCAACATGGAAGGTGCAGCGCCCGCCACCGGCCTTGTCGGCGCGAAGGACACTGGTTCCTATCCGAACCTGAACATCCCGCCGCAGGTGGCGGCCGAGCAATTCACCGACGAGGAAAAGAACGCCAAGCTTGCCCAACTGAAGGCCGAGGAGCAGAATCAGGCCGCGAAGGGCGGCGGCGTCAAGGTCGCGGACCAAGCAGCGCTGGACCAGCTGGCAAAAAAACACGGCGCCGAGGCGCTGAAGCAGATCGAAGGCAAATGCGACCCCGCTCTCGACCCTAATTGCAAATAAGCTTATACGCGCGACCGCAACCTCACTGTCTGGAACTGCCATGGAAGAATTTCACAAGGTCCGCCGGCTTCCGCCCTATGTTTTCGAACAGGTCAACCGGCTGAAGGCCAGCGCGCGTTCGCGCGGCGCCGACATCATCGACCTTGGCATGGGCAATCCGGACCTGCCGACGCCCAAGGCCATCGTAGACAAATTATGCGAGGTGGTGCGCGATCCGCGCACGCACCGCTATTCGTCGTCGCGCGGCATTCCGGGTCTGCGGCGTGCCCAGGCCAACTACTATGCCCGCCGCTTCGGTGTGAAACTCGACCCGGACAGCCAGGTGGTGGCGACGCTCGGCTCGAAGGAGGGCTTTGCCAATATGGCGCAGGCGATCACCGCCCCCGGCGACGTGATCCTTTGCCCCAACCCGACCTATCCGATCCACGCCTTCGGCTTCATCATGTCGGGCGGCGTCATCCGCTCGCTGCAGGTCGAGCCGGACGACGGCTTCATCCCGGCGTTGGAGCGCGGCATCCGCCATTCGATCCCGAAGCCGCTGGCGCTGATCCTCAATTATCCGTCCAACCCGACGGCACTGGTCGCTTCGCTCGATTTCTACAAGGAGGTGGTGGCCTTCGCCAGGAAGAACGACATCATCATCCTGTCGGATCTTGCCTATTCGGAGATCTATTTCGACGGCAATCCGCCGCCTTCGGTGCTGCAGGTGCCGGGCGCCATCGACGTCGCGGTAGAGTTCACCTCGATGTCGAAGACCTTTTCGATGCCGGGCTGGCGCATGGGTTTTGCGGTCGGCAATGAACGGTTGATCTCGGCGCTGACGCGCGTGAAATCCTATCTCGACTACGGCGCCTTCACGCCGATCCAGGTGGCGGCCGCGCATGCACTCAACGGCGACGGCGCCGACATCGCCGAAGTGCGCGACGTCTACCGCAAACGCCGCGATGTCATGGTCGACGCCTTCAGCCGCGCCGGCTGGACCATTCCGGCACCCGCGGCATCGATGTTCGCCTGGGCGCCGATCCCGGAGCCGTTCAAGCACCTGGGCTCGCTTGAATTCTCCAAGCTCCTGATCGAGCACGCCGACGTCGCGGTGGCGCCGGGCGTCGGCTTCGGCGAGCATGGCGACGATCACGTGCGCATCGCGCTGGTCGAAAACGAGCACCGGATCCGGCAAGCGGCGCGCAACATCAAGCGCTTCCTCGCGTCCAGCGCCAAGCAGCCGAATAACGTCGTACCGCTCGCCGCGCATCGCTGATTTTTCTACACATCAATCGACCGAATGGGGCGTCGCCGGACATGGCTGAAGCGTTGCGTGTTGGAATTGCCGGCCTGGGCACTGTCGGTGCGTCGGTGGCCCGCGTGCTGCGCGACAAGGCGGCCGAACTGACGCGGCAGTGCGGACGCGACATCGTCGTGTCGGCGGTTTCGGCCCGCGATCCCAAACGCGACCGCGGCGTTGATCTTGGCACAGCACAGTGGTTCGACGACGCCGTCAAGATGGCGCAGACCGCCGAGATAGATGTCTTCGTCGAGCTGATCGGCGGCGACGAAGGCCCGTCACGCTCGTCCGTCAAAGCGGCGCTCGAGGCCGGCCGACATGTCGTCACCGCAAACAAGGCGTTGCTTGCCAAGCACGGGGTGGCATTGGCCGAGATCGCCGAGAGGAAAGGCGTGCTGCTCAATTACGAGGCGGCGGTGGCCGGCGGCATTCCGGTCATCAAGACAATGCGCGAGGCGATGGCCGGCAATTCGGTGACCCGCGTTTTCGGCATCCTCAACGGTACCTGCAACTATATTCTGACGCGCATGGAAGCCGAGGGCCTGTCCTTTGATGCCTGCCTGAAGGATGCGCAACGGCTGGGCTATGCCGAAGCCGACCCGACCTTCGACATCGAGGGCCACGACACCGCGCACAAGCTGTCGATCCTGACCAGCCTTGCCTTCGGCACGAGGATCGCCGCCAACGATATTTACATGGAAGGCATCTCCAACATCAGCCAGGCCGACATCCGCGCGGCCGGCGATCTCGGCTACCGGATCAAGCTGCTTGGCGTCGCCCAACGCACCGAAAGCGGCATCGAGCAGCGCGTGCACCCGACCATGGTGCCGACGGCCTCGGTCATCGCGCAGGTGCACGGCGTCACCAACGCGGTCGCGATAGAAACCGACATCCTCGGCGAATTGCTGCTTTCCGGCCCTGGCGCCGGCGGCAACGCCACCGCGTCGGCGGTGATCGGCGACATTGCCGACATCGCCAAGAGCCGGCCTGGCTTCCAGCATGGTCCGGTCTTCGGCCGGCCGGCGAAGGAATTGAAGCCCTACAAGAAGGCGCAGATGCGCAGCCATGCCGGCGGTTATTTCATCCGGCTGACCGTGCACGACCGCCTCGGCGTTTTCGCGGCAATAGCCAAGCGCATGGCCGACAACGACATTTCGCTGGAATCGATCGTCCAGCATGCCGCTGGGCCGGAAACCGAGGCACAGAAGACCGTCATCCTGGTGACCCACGAGACGACCGAGGCGGCGGTGCGCAAGGCCGTCGACGGCATCACCAGGGACAGGCTTCTGACCGACAAGCCGCAAGTCATCCGCATCGAGCGGGCCGGATAGTAGTCTCACATTTTGCGTTTAATCGATTGATATTGCTGCGCTTTCAAAAAGGTCCAGCGCAGGTCTTGCTGTTGTCACGGGGCTTTGACACAAGAAGCGCGTCTCTGGCGGGAGGCCGAGTGCCAACGAGGATTGTCCATCGATGAATGTGGCCCAGAACATTGTCGCCGGCCTCGACCGGATACTGACCATGGAATTGGTGCGCGTCACCGAACGCGCCGCGGTCGCGGCCGCCAGATTGCGCGGACGCGGCGACGAGAAAGCCGCTGACCAGGTTGCGGTCGATGCCATGCGGCAGGAGCTCAACCGTCTTGCCATCAACGGCACGGTGGTGATCGGCGAGGGCGAGCGCGACGAGGCGCCGATGCTCTATATCGGCGAGGAGGTCGGTACCCGAAAAGGCCCGGCTGTCGACATCGCGCTCGATCCGCTGGAAGGCACGACGATCTGCGCTAAGAACCTGCCCAACGCATTGGCCGTTATTGCCATTGCCGAAAAAGGCAGCCTTTTGTTCGCGCCGGACGTCTATATGGACAAGATCGCGATCGGCCCGGGCTATGCCGACGGCATCATCGACATCGATGCCTCGCCGGCCGAAAACATCGCCAGCCTGGCCAAGGCCAAGGGCGTGCCGGTGGCGGAGATCACCGCCTGTATTCTCGACCGGCCACGCCATGGCGCGTTGATCGAAGCCGTGCGGGCGACCGGAGCCGCAATCCGTCTGATCGGCGACGGTGATGTCGCCGGGGTCATCCACACCACCGACCCGGACGAGACCGGCATCGACATCTATTTCGGCACCGGAGGCGCGCCGGAAGGCGTGCTCGCAGCTGCCGCCTTGCGCTGCACCGGTGGCCAGATGCAGGGCAGGTTGATGCTCGACACGCCGGAAAAGCTGGTGCGCGCCGCCAAGATGGGCATCTCCGACCCCAAACGGATCTACCACACGCAAGACATGGCACGCGGCGACGTGCTGTTTGCCGCGACCGGCGTGACCGACGGCAATATGCTGGCCGGCGTCAAGTTCGGCCGCAATTTCATCACCACGCATACGATCGTGCTGCGCTCGTCATCGCGGACCGTGCGCGAGATCAAGGCCAGGCACCAGGATCTGGAAAAGTTTTGATTTCGACTCAGTCAGCCGTTGCATATTGTGCGCAATGACAAATTGCAGACGGCGCGTCACGTGACGGGGGAAAGACGCTTTTTCCTCGATGTCAGGCAATCGGCCACCGGCGTTTCCTGGGAACACCGGCTGACCGAGCGCCAGGACATGGCTGCGCTCGCCATCGCGCAAGGTTATGGCGTGCCCGATATCGTGGCGCGCGTGCTGGCCGGGCGCGGCGTCACCGCCGAGCAGACCGAGCGGTTTCTGGATCCGACCATCCGCAACCTGCTGCCCGACCCGGCATCGCTGACCGACATGGACAAGGCGGCCTCTCGCATCGCCCAGGCGGTGATGGCCAGGGAAAAGGTGGCGATCTTTGGCGACTACGATGTCGACGGCGCCGCCTCGTCGGCGCTGCTCAAGCGCTTCCTCGCACATTTCTCGGTGCCGTCGGAGATTTATATACCGGACCGCATCTTCGAGGGTTACGGCCCCAATCCGGAAGCGATGCGCGAACTCGTCTCGCGCGGCGCGACGCTGATCGTCACCGTCGATTGCGGCACCAATAGTGCTGCTTCCATCGACGCGGCGAAGGCCGCCGGCGCCGACGTCGTGGTGCTCGATCACCATCAGGTCGGCGGGGCGTTGCCGGGGGCGGCTGCGGTCGTCAACCCAAATCGCGAGGACGACCTTTCCGGCCAGGGCCATCTTTGTGCCGCCGGCGTCGTCTTCCTTTGCCTGGTGCAGACCGCGAAGATCCTCCGCAGCCGCTTGCCGGATGCCGCACCGCCGGACCTGCTTGCCCTGCTCGACCTGGTGGCGCTGGGCACAGTCTGCGACGTGGTGCCGCTCACCGGCGTCAACCGCGCCTTCGTGGTCAAGGGGCTGCAGGTGGCGCGGCAGCAGAGAAACGAAGGGCTGGCGGCGCTGGCGCGGGTCTCGCGTATAGGCGAGCCGATCAGCACGTTCCATCTGGCCTTTCTGATCGGTCCGCGCATCAACGCCGGCGGGCGCATCGGCGACGCAGCACTTGGCAGCCGCCTGCTTGCAACCGACGACCCGGTCGAAGCCCGCACCATCGCCGAGACGCTGGATCGGCTCAACCAGGAGCGGCAATCCATGGAGCAGGAGATGCTGGCCGCGGCGCGCTCAGAGGCCGACGCGGAGCTTGCCGGCGGCAATGGTCCGGCCATCGTGGTCACAGCCAGCAGCAACTGGCATCCGGGCATTGTCGGCCTGCTTGCCTCACGGCTCAAGGACCATGCAAGACGGCCGGCCTTTGCCATCGCCTTCAACGCCAATGGTGTCGGTACGGGGTCAGGCCGTTCGGTGTCGGGCTTCGACCTCGGCCGGCTGGTGCGCGAGGCTGCCGATGCTGGGCTGATCGTCAAGGGCGGCGGCCACGGAATGGCGGCCGGCATCACTGTCGAGCGGGCGAAGCTCGGCGAACTCAGGGCTTTCTTCGAAGAGCGCGCGGCTGTGGATGTGTTCCGCCTGCAAGGCGAGGAGAGCCTGGCGATCGACGGCGCGCTTGCCGCCGAGGGCGCGACGCTTGCGCTGCTCGATGCGCTTGAGAGGGCAGGGCCGTTCGGCGCAGGGCACGTCGCGCCGGTGTTCGCGCTGCCGCGCCACCGGCTTGTCGATGCGCGGGCGGTCGGCAGCAACCACATCCGCGCCGAACTGCAGTCGGAAAGCGGCGGCCGCATCCAGGCGATCGCCTTTCGCGCCGTCGACACGGCTCTTGGCGAATTCCTGTTCAAGAACAGGGGCAAGCCGGTGCATGTAGCCGGCTCACTGTCGGGCAACCACTGGAACGGCAACCGCACGGTGCAATTTCGTATCGTCGACGCGGCGCTTGCCTGAGAGCTCGCTGACCGCTCTGCCTAAGCGAGGACGGTCTGCAGCCGGGTCAGATCGCCGATCTGCGCCATCGTTGCCTGGTAGCCGATACGGATCGCTTCGTCGGCGCGGTGGAATTCGGTCAGGCCGATATGGCTGAGCTTCGGCTGCAGCGATATGTCCGGCGGGTCACCGGCCAGCCTGGCGCGCGAGATGCGGTCTTGGATGATGTTGAAGGCTTCGACCATGACGCCGGTAATGCCGAGCCGCGTCTCGCGCGACTGACGTTCGGGATCGGCGTGGCCGGCCCGCGGCGCGTCTTTCTCGATGACCAGCTCGCCGGCACTGTGCTTGATCACCGCGGCGCGGCCGAACAGATCGTAGTGAAGGTTCACCGCAACCACGAGCGGCTGCTCGTAGGCACGGCAGACCGAGACCGGCACCGGATTGACCAGGGCGCCGTCAACCAGCACACGCCCATTGCAGGCGACCGGCTCGAACACGCCGGGCAGCGCGTAGGAGGCGCGCATGGCGGTGCTCAACGAGCCGCTCGACAGCCAGATCTCATGGCCGGTGCGGATTTCCGAAGCGACGCAGACGAATGGTTTTGGCAGGTCCTCGAAGCGGATGCCGGCTATGTGCTCGCGCAGCCGCGCATCGAGCTTCATGCCACCGAACAGGCCGCTGCCGCGTAGATTGAGGTCGAGAAGACCAAAAATGCGCCGCCTGGTCAGGCTGCGCGCGAATTCTTCCAGCTCGTCGAGCTTGCCGGCAACATAGCAGCCGCCGACCAGCGCGCCGATCGAGGTGCCGGCGATCATCGACACTTCGATGCCGGCTTCGTCAAGCGCGCGCAGCACGCCGATATGCGCCCAGCCGCGCGCACAGCCGCCACCCAATGCCAGCGAAATCCCTGTTTTGCCCGGGGATTTGGTTTCGGATGCGCCCGCGGCCGAGGAGAGGCCATTGGCCTCCCGAACGTCAGGTCTGTTGCGCAATGACGCCCAGTCGAGCATCACAATCTCCCTTGTCCCACGGTCATCCTACAGGCGGGCCGTATCGAAATCATGAATATACGTGGCTGAAGTGCTGCGAATGGTTCATATTGATGGTGTATTGGGCTTTCGATAGGTTTTTTCCGCATCGAACAGCGGCTTGCTGCCGTCGCTGGCAAGCGTCCCTTTGCCATCGCTCAGCCCCACCGTCCGATAAAAGCATGAACGTCGGCCGGTGTGACAAGTTGCTTCGTGACCCTGCACTTTGACGCGCAACCATATCGCGTCCTGGTCACAATCCGTGAGCATCTCGACGACCTGCTGGACATTGCCAGAGGTCTCGCCCTTCTTCCACAGCGCATTGCGCGAACGCGACCAGTAGTGCGCGACGCCGGTCTCGAGGGTTAGCGCCAGCGCCTCGGCATTCATATGCGCGACCATCAGCAGCATGCCGTCTTCGGCATCGGTGACGACGACGGTGACGAGGCCCCCGGAATCGAAGCGCGGTGAAAGGACCCTGCCTTCCTCAAGCGCCTTTTTGTCTGTTGGAGCTTTCGGGAATTCCAATGCCGACATTCGCCGGTCCTTATCTAGCGAAGCCGGCAGGCCGATCAGATCCTGCCGCCGCGCACCATGGTAACGAAGCGGACCTGCTCTTCGGGTGTGTCCTTGAAGACGCCGGTGAAGGTTGAGGTCAGCGTGGTGGAGCCCTGCTTGCGGATGCCGCGCATGGCCATGCACATATGCTCGGCCTCAAGCATGACCGCGACGCCGCGCGGATTGAGCACGTCCTGGATGACGCCGGCAATCTGCGCGGTCATCGCTTCCTGGGTCTGCAGGCGATGGGCGAAGATGTCGACGACGCGGGCGATCTTGGACAGGCCGACAACCTTGCCGTCAGGCAGATAGCCGACATGCGCCTTGCCGATGATCGGCACCATGTGATGCTCGCAATGCGAGTGGAAGGATATGTCCTTGACGAGGACGAGGTCATCATAGCCGGCGACTTCCTCGAAGGTGCGGCCAAGTTCCTCGGCCGGGCACATATCATAACCGTTGAACATTTCGCGGAACGCCTTGGTGACGCGCTTCGGCGTGTCGATCAGGCCCTCGCGGTCAGGATTGTCGCCAGTCCAGCGCAACAAGGTGCGCACCGCGGCTTCGACTTCGGCCTCGCTCGGCCGGTCGGTGACCGGCTTTTCCATATAGGCGGACCGCGGCATGAGTTTCTTGATAACGGCGTCCATAAAGGCGTCTCCCGTAGTTCCTCTCTCAGGAGGAACGAGTTGAACGGACCACGACCTTTCGGGTGTTAGAAACTCGCCCGGTTTCCAGCCCGTAAGTGGCGTGAACAGAATTGGGCATGACGAGGTTTGTGGTCGCCTTGTCGATACCCGACTACCGCCATTATATATGTTCGTGCCGAGCGAAAGGAAGACGCCAGAGCGGCAATGACTGTTCGCTGGGCGGCGACGGATTGGAAAAATATGATCGACGATGTCTACAATGCGAAAATTCTGGGTTTTGCCGGAAACATCGCACGGATCGGCCGGCTCGACCGGCCCGACGCAACCGCACGAGCACATTCCAAGCTGTGCGGCTCGACGGTGACCGTCGATCTGAAGATGGATGACGGCGTCGTCAGCGATTTCGCGCATGACGTGAAGGCCTGTGCGCTTGGCCAGGCGTCGTCTTCGATCATGGCGCAGCATGTCGTCGGCGCCAGCGCCGAAGAATTGCGCAGCGTGCGCGAGACGATGCTGAAGATGCTGAAGGAAAATGGCCCGCCGCCCGAAGGCCGCTTCGCCGACCTGAAATACCTGGAACCGGTGCGCGACTACAAGGCGCGCCACGCCTCGACCATGCTGACCTTTGACGCAGTGGTCGATGCCATAGGCCAGATCGAGAAGAAGCAGGCGGAAGAGGCGGCTTAAACCTTGGCGAGAAAACGCCGGCTTTCGGCGAATTCCGCCCGGACCCAGTCGGCAAAAGCCCTGGCCGGCTCTGAAAGGTCATTCAGCCTTCTGGCCACTAGCCAATAGGCGCCCGACGCGACGTCGATGTCGAAAGGCTTGATCAGCGCGCCGGACGCAAGTTCTTCGCCGATCTGCAAAAGATCGCCCAGCGCGACACCATGTCCAAGCAAGGCTGCCTGCTTCGAAAGCGAAGCATCCGCGAGCATCGGGCCGCGCGCAGGCACGGCATCAGCCGTCACGCCCGCCGCTTCGAACCAGCGCGCCCAAGCCTGACGGTTTTCTTCGTGCAGCAATGTATAGCGACCAAGGTCGATCGGCTTTTCCAGAGCTGGGCCGGATGCAAGAAGTGCCGGCGACAGAACTGGGGAATCGACGACCGCGGCAAGCTGTTCGGCTTCGCTGCGTGGCCATGAGGTGGCGTGCGCACTGAAGCGTAGGGCAAGTTCGGGCTGATCGCTGCGAAACTCTATCAACCTCGGGTTGACCTCAAGGGAAACGTCGATATCGGGTCGCAACTCGCGAAAGCGGTTGAGCCGCGGCACCAGCCATACGGATGCAAGCGATGGCTCGACGCTGACACGGACCACGGACTGCGTCGGGGTCGCCGTCAATTCCGAAAGCAGCCTGTCGATGCCCTCGAAACTTCTGACCAACTGGTCGAGCAGCCGCCGGCCGGTGTCGGTCAACTCGACGCGGCGATGATGGCGGAAGAACAAAGGTTGGCGCAGGAAGGCTTCGAGCTCGCGGATCTGGCGGCTGATCGCCGCCTGCGAAACATAAAGCTCCTCGGCCGCACGGCTGAAGCTCAGGTGACGACCGGCTGCTTCGAAGCTTCTGAGAGCCGTCAGGGGGAGGTGTCCGCGCCTCATTCGCATAACTCAGAGTTATCTGACGTGGACGTTATACTCGTTTGAACAGCAAGGCCAGCGGCGCTCTAATCGGCGCTCAAGGAGGGCTGCCATGATCCAGTTTCTCAACATTCTGGGCGATGTCGTGCGGATCGCGACGTTTCAATGGCACGACGAGAAACCGCATAGGGATTGGTGCGAGGAGAGGCCGCCGACCGGCGTCGCCGTATGTCGGAAGCCGACGCCCGACCGCTACCCGGCTCGCCGTACCAGGCCATGACGGGATTGCCAGACGGCATTGCGTTCCTGGCCCGATGCGCACATCTATCGTGCGGGAAAACGTGATGTGGAGACTGCGGTGGTTGGCCAACATCGGCATGCGCACGGCGCCAGGCCGATTCGACAAGGACGCAACTGGCCCGGCCCATGGCGCAAGACGCCAGGCCGCGTCCTCGGCACGGCGCTCGTCCGGTTCTACCAGTTGACGCTGTCCGGCTTCGTCGGCAATTCCTGCCGGCATCTGCCGACCTGTTCCGAATACGCGCATGAGGCGATCGCCCGCCACGGGCTGTGGGCCGGCGGCTGGATGGGGTTTTTCCGGGTGCTGCGCTGCGGACCGTTCGGAACGCACGGCATCGATCGCGTGCCTGAGGCACTGGCTGAGCGCTATGTCTGGTTCGCGCCATGGCGGTACTGGCTGATCGGGAAAAAACGTGGCGACCTGGACAGTTGACCGCAACTGTTCGGTGCACAACCGGACCGCTTTTACGATCTGGTAGGGTTAACCGCAGCTTGCGCTGACATAGCGCATTTGAGACAAAATCGAGACAAGACACCTCACTAAGCCGCTCCTGACACCCTTCAGGAGAGATTACCAAATGCGCCGGATAGATCGTCTTCCTTTCGTTTTCGCCGTGGTTCTCTATGTCCTGGCGTGGCTGTTGGGTTTTCCGATCCGTGCGCAGTCGGCGCCCCTCGGGGACGTCGAATGCACGCTGATCGTCGACGCCGCCAGCGGCGAGACGCTGTATCGCCAAGGGACCTGCGACCAGCGCTTCAGCCCCGCCTCGACATTCAAGGTTCCGCTGGCGCTGATCGGCTATGACGCCGGAATCCTGAGTGACCAGCACATGCCGAGCTGGGAGTACAAAGCGGAGTTCAACGCGCCGAAACGGGACCGCAAAACCGTCGACCCGACGATCTGGGAAAGGGATTCGGTCCTTTGGTTCTCACGCGAGGTTACGCGCCGGCTCGGCAGCAAACAGTTTGCCGGCTATGTGTCCAGATTGGACTATGGCAACACCGACGTCTCCGGCACGTCCGGCAAGAATGACGGCCTCACCCATTCCTGGGTGAATTCTTCGCTCGAGATATCGCCGGTCGAGCAGGTCGATTTTCTGCGTAAACTGCTGGCGCGGAAACTGCCGGTGTCGGACAAGGCCCATGCGATGACCAGTGCGATTGTCCCGGCGGCTGGACGGTGCAGGGCAAGACCGGAACGACCAGGGTTGGCGAGCGCCGACAAGCGCTCGCTTGGCTGGTTTGTCGGCTGGGCGCAGACGGATGCCCGCAAGATCGTCTTTGCCCGCCTGGTAGTCGATACGAAACGTTCCGACACGCCAAAGGGGCTCAAGACGCGGGCGATGTTCCTGAAAGAGCTGCCGAATCTCCTCAGGTGACCTACATCCGGCTTTACGGCGCCGAGAACTGTCCATAAAAGACCGCTCGCCGCCGGACGCATCCGGCTCTTACTGATGCATGTCTTAGCCCCAAAAACCGCTAAGCAGTTTTGGGCGACATGCATTTCACCACCCGCGCTCGTTTGCGGGACTGGATAGGAGAATTTTATGCTGAATTCCGTTTCCCTGACATTTCCCGATGGCTCCGTCCGCGACTACGACGCGGCGATGACCGGCGCCGGCCTGGCGGAATCGATCTCGAAGTCGCTGGCCAAGAAGGCCGTTGCCTATTCGATCGACGGCACAGTGCGCGACCTTTCCGACCCGATCGGCAAATCGGGCAAAGTCGAGATCATCACCCGCGAGGACCCGCGCGCGCTGGAGCTCATCCGCCACGATGCGGCGCATGTGCTGGCCGAAGCCGTGCAGGAACTTTGGCCGGGAACGCAGGTGACCATCGGGCCGGTGATCGAGAACGGATTCTACTACGATTTTGCCCGCAACGAGCCTTTCACGCCCGACGATTTCCCGGTGATCGAGAAGAAAATGCGCGAGATCATTGCGCGCAACAAGCCGTTCACCAAAGAGGTGTGGTCGCGCGATAAGGCGAAAAGGATCTTTGCCGACAAGGGCGAGCGCTACAAGCTCGAGCTGATCGACGCCATCCCCGATGATCAGGATCTCAAGATCTATGCGCAGGGCGACTGGTTCGACCTTTGCCGCGGCCCGCATATGGCCTCGACTGGCCAGATCGGCAGCGCCTTCAAGCTGATGAAGGTCGCCGGCGCCTATTGGCGCGGCGATAGCAACAATCCGATGCTGACCCGCATCTACGGCACGGCCTGGGCCGATCAGGCGCAGCTCGAAGCCTACCAGACGATGCTGGAGGAGGCCGAGAAGCGCGACCACAGGAAGCTCGGCCGTGAGATGGACCTGTTCCACTTCCAGGAGGAAGGCCCCGGGGTCGTGTTCTGGCACGCCAAGGGCTGGAGGATGTTCCAGAACCTGGTCAATTACATGCGTCGCCGCCTCGACGAGCAGGGCTATCAGGAAGTCAACGCGCCGCAGGTGCTCGACAAGAGCCTGTGGGAGACGTCAGGCCACTGGGGCTGGTACCGGGACAACATGTTCAAGGTGACGGTTGCTGGCGACGACACCGACGACGACCGGGTGTTTGCGCTGAAGCCGATGAACTGCCCCGGCCACGTCCAAATCTTCAAGCACGGGCTGAAGTCCTACCGCGATCTCCCGGTAAAACTTGCGGAATTCGGCAATGTGCATCGCTATGAGCCGTCCGGCGCGCTGCACGGGCTGATGCGCGTGCGCGGCTTTACCCAGGACGATGCCCACATCTTCTGCACCGAGGAACAGCTCGCCGACGAGTGCATCAAGATCAACGACCTGATCCTGTCGACCTATGCCGATTTCGGCTTCGACGAAATCACCGTCAAGCTGGCGACCCGCCCCGAAAAACGGGTCGGCACCGACGCGATGTGGGATCATGCCGAGGGCGTGCTGCAGGACGTGCTCGACAAGATCGCGGCGCGGTCGGGCAACCGGATCAAGACGGGCGTCAATCCGGGCGAGGGCACGTTCTACGGGCCGAAGTTCGAATATGTGCTGAAGGACGCCATCGGCCGCGACTGGCAATGCGGCACCACGCAGGTTGATTTCAACCTGCCGGAACGGTTCGGCGCCTTCTACATCGGCTCGGATTCGGAAAAGAAGCAGCCGGTGATGGTGCATCGCGCCATCTGCGGCTCGATGGAGCGTTTTCTCGGCATCCTGATCGAGAATTATTCCGGCCATTTCCCGCTCTGGTTCGCACCGCTGCAGGTGGTGGTGGCGACGATCACTTCCGATGCCGACGATTACGCGCGAAAGGTCGTTGCGCAGCTGAAGACGGCCGGGCTGATCGCCGAAGCCGACCTGCGCAACGAGAAGATCAACTACAAGGTCCGCGAGCATTCGCTTGCCAAGGTCCCGGTCATCCTTGTTTGTGGCAAGCGCGAGGCCGAGGAAGAAACGGTCAATGTCCGCCGTCTCGGGTCGCGCGACCAGGAATCGCTCGGCCTCGCAGCCGCCGTAAAGCTGCTTGCCGACGAGGCGGTGACACCCGACCGCAAGCGCCGCGCGGCGTGAGCCAGCCAATCAGCAACGAATGGCGGTGGAGCGATCCACCGCCATTTTTCATATGCCTGTCACGCCAATTATGTAGCGAGCCCCATGCTCAAGCTGAAGATGCGCGAAAGACCATTTCCAGAGCTCTCCTATGCCAGTCCGCATCAGCCGGCGCTGACGCGCTGGTTCATCCAATCGGTCGAAGGCCTATCGGAACGCGATCGTTTCGCGGCACTCTATGATTTCTGGCGCCGGCACGTGGTGCCGAGCGGCGAGCGCGTGTTCAGCCACATGCTGGAGCTGATCGACGTCCGGGTGAGGACCGCCGGTCAATGGCCGCCGGCAAACCTGCCGGATATACCGCTGGTGATCGTTGCCAACCATCCGTTCGGCATCGGCGACGGTATTGCCGTGCTGTCGCTGGCGGAGCAACTCGGCCGGCCGTTCCGCGTCATGATCCACAAGGATCTGCTCAAGATCCGCGAGATGGAGGCCTATTCGCTGCCGATCGACTTTTCCGAGACCAAGGACGCGCTGAAGAACAACATGGCAGTGCGTCATGAGGCAGTGAAGCTGCTCAAGCAGGGCGTCACCATCGTTGTCTTCCCGGCCGGCGGCGTGGCTACCGCGCCGAAGGGATTTGGCCGGGCGCGCGATTTGCCGTGGAAGATGTTTCCGGCCCGTCTCGTTCAGGATGCCAAGGCATCGGTCATCCCGATGCATTTTTCCGGGCAGAACGGGCGGCTGTTCCATCTGGTCAGCGGGCCGATGAACATGGCCGAGCGCGACGGGCGTGTCGCGAAATTCGTCGGCAAGGCCTCGCTGACGCTGCGCACATCGTTGCTCATCCGCGAATTTGCGCGGCTATCCGGCAAATCGATCGACGTGCGCGTGGGCGATGCGCTGGGGTGGGACCAACTGGAGCCGCTGCGCGACCGCAAGGCCTTGCTCGACCGCCTTCAGCGTGGCGTCTTCGACCTAGCGCCGGTCGAGGCGCGTGGCCGCGTGCCGTTGCTGGCGCGACGCATGCGCAAAGCAGCCTAGAGGGGCGCGGCTTAGTCGGCGCCTTCCTCGGAATCGATAGCGGAAGCCTCGGTGGCCAGAACTTCGATGTCCTGATTGTGCCCGGCCACCACCGTAAAATCCTTCTGGTAGATGCGGTCGCGATTTTTGGCGATGATGGTGTAGTCGCCCTCGGCCAGCACCATCGAGGCAAAGGCGCCGACGGTTTCCTTGATCGGATCGCCGGATTCGTTCAGTAGCGACCAGGAGGTGTCGGCGATCGCCTCGCCGCCCGGTTCGCGCACCAGCTTCATGGTCATCTCGGCGGCACGGTGCTCGACCGTCGCTTCGGTGAGCTTGCCGGCCTCGACGCGGATGTCGGAGCGGATGACCGCGTTCACCGCACCATAGGTCGACACGACATGATAGGTGCCGGCATTGAGCCGCACGACGCTGTTCGGCTCGACATCGGGTATGATCAGGGCGCGATCGCCATCGGCCGCGGCGTGGCTCTCATAGATCGAGAAGCGCAGCTTCTTCGGCGGTATGCGTACCCCGCCGGACAGCACGGCATCAAGCTTGAGGCCACCTGCATCGAGCACGAGGCTCTCGCGCTTGGCTTCCTTGCCGACGGTGATGCGCTTGGTGGCGCCGGCCCGTCCGTAGGAGGCGTGGACCAGATACGAACCCGGCTCGAGCTGGAATACGGCCGTGCCGCCATGAGCCGAGGCGACCATCGGCAGCTTGCCGTCGCTGGCCGATTCGGGCTTGAAAACGCGCCAGACGATGCCGCGCGTAATGTCGGCGCCCTTGTCGGTCAATTGCGCCGACAGCGTGATCGCCCCGCTGCTCCCCAACGCCAGCGATGTCTCGCTTTTCGGAGGCGCATAGCCCGAAATTCCGGGAAGTTTCAGATCGCCGAGGCCGTCCACTTCCTGGGCGACGGCAAGCGAAACCGGCACCATCAACAGCGCGACAGCGAGCCATACCAGGAAAAGACGCAATGTCCCCTCAAACATGCCTTGCGTTGAAGCCCAAGGCGGTGGCAATTTCAAGGCTTAAGAGTCCGGTCGGCTTTTGCTGCAGGGCTGTTTGTCCGGCGCGCCGCGCCAATGCCCAAGCCGCCCGATGTCCCGATGGTGCGCTTCAGCTCAAATTCCAGGAGACTTGCGCCCATGGCGTCGCCGATCATCGATTTTCTGCTGACCCGAAATTCCACGCCGATCCCGGATTTGAAAGAGCCGGCGCCGAGCGATGCTGAGATCGCGACGATGATCGCCGCCGCCTCGCGGGTGCCGGACCACGGCCGGCTGGAGCCGTGGCGTTTTATCCTCTATCGCGGCGAGGCTCGCGTCGAGATCGGCAAGAAGCTGGCGGCACTTGCCGAGCAGCGTGAAGGACCGCTGCCGGAAGGCCGCCGCAACCAGGAATTGGCGCGCTTTTCGCGCGCGCCGCTGGTCATCGGCGTGATCTCGATCCCCAGGGAAAATCCAAAGATCCCGCAATGGGAGATGTTCCTGTCCGGCGGCATGGCGGCGATGAACCTGATGCTTGCCGCCAATGCGCTGGGCTACGGCACCAACATGATCAGCAACTGGTATTCCGACGTGCCGGAGGGCAGGGCGATCCTCGGCTTGGCGCCGCATGAGCGGGTCGTCGGTTTCGTCCATATCGGCTCCTATCAGGGGCCGGCGCCGGAACGGCCGCGGCCAGATCCGGCAAAGCTCTATGCCGACTATTCGGGGCCGTGGGTGGGATAATTTCGGAGCGGAACAGACCCCTAAGGATCAAGCCCCGATGCCTTGGCTCGCGCCAGGAGCCGCTCTGCGAGCTTGAGATGCGGCCGGTCGTACATCTTGCCATCCATGCCGACGACGCCGGGATTTCCTGCCGCCTTGAACGCCTCGACGATCGCAAGGGCGCTTTTCACCGCTTGCGCCGAGGGCGTGAAGGCGGCGTTGATGACCGGCACCTGCGCCGGATGGATCGCCAGCTTGCCGGTGAAACCGTCGCGCTCGGCCTCGGCGCATTCGCCCTCGAAACCGGCCATGTTGCGAAAATCCGGAAAGACGGTGTCGATTGCGGCGACTTCCGCGGCACTTGCGGCGAGGATGGTCATGGTGCGGGCGAAGCGGAATACATCCGTGTAGCGGCCGTTCTCGTCGCGCGTCGCGCGCGCGCCGATTGCCGCCGACAAATCTTCCGCCCCCCAGGTGACGCCGACAAGCCGCGCGCTTGCACGGGCGTAGGTCGCTGCGGCCAAGACGCCTGCGGCCGTTTCTGTGATGATCGGCAGGATCTTTATAGCTCCATCCGGCAGGCCGCTTTCAGCTTCGTGCACCCTGAGCTTGGCCGAGAGATGCTGAACATCCAGTCCGCTGTTCGACTTAGGCAGCATGATGCCGTCTGGTTTTGCTGGCACGAGCGCCGCCAGATCGTCGTCGGTCAGTCCGGTCGAAAGGTCATTGACGCGCAGATAGATCACGGAGTTGGTTCGGTGCCTGTGCTCGGCGATGAAATGCGCCGCTGTGTCGCGCGCCAGACCCTTGTTCTGCGCGGCAATCGAATCCTCGAGATCGACGATGACCACGTCGGCGCCCACGCCAAAGGCCTTTTCCAGCTTCTTTTCCGAATCGCCGGGAACGAAGAGCAGGGAACGCATCGGCTATGCCTTTTTCATCATCATCGCTTGCCTCGTGCATTTGGCAACCAGGACGTCGTTCTGGTTATAGGCGCGATGCTCGAACTCGACGACGCCGCGGTCCGGCTTCGACCTGGATTCGCGCACCGAGACGACAGTGGTCTCGACGCGAATGGTGTCGCCATGGAAGACGGGGTGCGGAAACACCGTCTCCTTCATGCCGAGATTAGCGATGGTGGTGCCGACGGTGATGTCGTTGACCGAGATGCCGATCATCAGGCCAAGCGTGAACAGCGAATTGACCAGGGGCTTGCCCCATTCGCTCTTGGCGGCGAAGTCGAAATCGATGTGCAGCGGCTGCGGGTTCAGCGTCATCACCGAAAACAGCATGTTGTCGCTTTCGGTCACGGTCTTGCGCAGCGTGTGCTTGAACTCATGGCCGACAACGAACTCCTCCAGATAAAGTCCGGCCATTGTCGATCTCCTCCGCTGCTTAAGGGTTGATAGGCGTTGCAAACCGGGCTCGCAAGCCAGTTAACGAACATGGTGAACCGTTCGTAAACCATTTGTGCCTACGGTCTCCACAGGGGCCAGAAGCGTTCTGGCAAAGGGCGTAAGCAGGCGACATGGTCGTTTCGCATTTCCTGAAATGGATTCACACGGCGAAGGTGTCGGAGCGCGTTGCGGCGGCAAGCGCACTTGCCCGCGCCTATGTCGACTCGGACCTGCCTTTCGAGGACCGCTGCGCTGCGGAGGCGGCGCTGACGTTGCTGCTCGATGACGCATCGTCGAAGGTGCGACTGGCGATCGCCGACGCGCTTTCCATGAGCCATCATGCGCCGCCGCAGATCGTCAGCGCGCTGGCCTCGGACCAGCCGGAAGTCGCAGCCTTGGTGCTGGCGCGGTCGCCGCTGCTTACCGATGCCGACCTGATCGATCGGGTTGCCGGCGGCCAGAAAGCGACGCAGAAGGTGATCGCCGACCGGCCGCGCGTCTCAATGTCGGTTGCGGCGGCGATCGCCGAGATCGGCGAGCCGGAGGCCTGCGCCACGCTGCTCGCCAACAGCGGCGCCGACATCGCATCGATCAGCTTTCGGCGCATGGCCGAGCGGCACGGCCACCTGCCTCTGGTGCGCGAGGCGCTGATTGCCGACGTGCGCCTGCCCGCCGATTGCCGCCATTTGCTGCTGGTCAAAGTGGGCGAGACGCTCAAGGGCTCAGCGCTGGTGCTGGCGCTGATGGGCGCCGCCAGGGCCGAGCGCGTCACGCGCGATGCTTGCGTCAAGGCTTCGGTGACGCTGATCGAAGGCACGCGAGCAGAGGAACATACCGCACTTGTCGAACATCTGCGCCTGCGCGGCGACCTGACCGCAAGCTTCATCATCCGCACCATCGCGCACGGCAAGGTCGACTTCTTTGGCTCGGCGCTGGTCGCGCTCAGCCAGCAGTCCGAGCAACGGGTGAGGGCACTGCTGGCCGGCGGGCATGACATAGCGTTGCAGGCACTGTTCCGCAGCGCCGGGCTTGCCGCCGCCACCCACGCCATCATCCTGCGCGCGCTGAAGGTCTGGCGCGAGGTCGCCAATGGCAAACGCCTCGCCGGCGTCCAGGAAGTCAGCTGGCTGATGCTGAAGGAATTGGGAGGGCAGTCCGCCGAAGGCGATCTCGCCGGGCTGGTCAAATCGATCCACCTCGACGCGCTGCGCGAAAACGCACGCGGGCACGCGCTGGCGATCGCCGCTGCCTAAAGCAATTCCAGGAAAAGTGTGAAACGGTTTTCCATCCGGAATTGCGTCAAAACAAAAAGATAGAGCGGTTCGGCGTTTCCGTGAAACGCTGAACCGTTCCAGACCTCATCTTGCGCGAAAAATCCGGAAAGTCTTGCGAACAGTGACAGCCGCCGTCCGCGGCTCGCCACCTCGCCTGGCAGAAGACGCTCAGATATCCAGCACTTCCGTCTCGGCGAATTCCGCGCGTTCCTGGATGAAGCGGAAGCGGGCCTCGGGCTTGGTGCCCATCAGTGCGTCGACAGCATCCTTGGTCGCCGCCTCGGCGTCGATCACATCGACCCGCAGCAGCGTGCGCTTTCTCGGGTCCATGGTGGTTTCCTTGAGCTGGGCAGCCATCATTTCGCCCAGCCCTTTGAAGCGGCCGATTTCGACCTTGCCGCGCCCGGTGAATTCGGTGCGCAGGAGTTCGTCCTTGTGCGCGTCGTTGCGGGCATAGGCGACCTTGCCGCCTTGCCGGATCGAATAAAGCGGCGGCACCGCCAGATAGAGATGGCCGCCGCGGATCAGGCTTGGCATCTCCTGGTAGAAAAAGGTGATCAGCAGCGAGGCGATATGGGCGCCGTCGACGTCGGCATCGGTCATGATGATGACCCGGTCGTAACGCAGGTCCTCGTCGCGATATCTCGAGCGCGTGCCGCAGCCCAGGGCCTGGATGAGGTCGGATATCTGCTGGTTGCCGGCAAGTTTGTCGCTGCCGGCGCTGGCGACATTGAGGATCTTGCCGCGCAGCGGCAGCACCGCCTGGCTGGCGCGGTCGCGCGCCTGCTTCGCCGAGCCACCGGCCGAATCGCCCTCGACGATGAAAAGTTCGGCACCGGCGGCGGCATTCTGCGTGCAGTCGGCGAGCTTGCCGGGCAGGCGCAGCTTGCGCACAGCACTCTTGCGCGACACTTCCTTTTCCTGGCGGCGGCGCACCCGCTCGTCGGCACGCGCGATCACCCATTCGAGCAGTTTCGAAGCTTCCTGCGGATTGTCGGCCAGCCAGTGGTCGAACGGGTCGCGGATGGCGCTTTCGACGATGCGGATCGCCTCGATCGTCGCCAGCCTGTCCTTGGTCTGGCCGACGAATTCCGGTTCGCGGATGAACACCGACAGCATGCCCGCCGCCGAGATCATCACATCCTCGGAAGTGACGATCGAGGCGCGCTTGTTGCCGACCAAATCGGCATAGGCACGCAAGCCGCGCGTCAGAACGTTGCGGAACCCGGCCTCATGCGTGCCGCCCTCCGCGGTCGGGATGGTGTTGCAATAGGAATTGATAAAACCGTCGCCGCCGAACCAGGTCACCGCCCATTCGAGCGAACCGTGGCCGCCCTGCTTCTCGCTCTTGCCGGCGAACATTTCACGGGTCACCTGGAATTCGTCGCCGAGCGAGGCTTTCAAATAGTCCTTGAGGCCGCCCGGAAAATGGAATTCTGCCTTGGCCGGCGTCGTGTCCTTTTCCTTGATCAGCGAGGGATCGCAGGTCCAGCGGATTTCGACACCGCCGAACAGATACGCCTTTGACCGCGCCATGCGGTAGAGCCGCGCCGGCTCAAAAGCCGCGCCCTTGCCGAAAATCTGCTCGTCTGGATGGAAGCGGATCTTCGTGCCGCGCCGGTTGTGCACCTCGCCGAGCTGCTCCAGGCCGGTCACAGGAATGCCGCGCGAGAACTTTTGCCGATAAAGTTTCCTTCCCAGCGCGACCTCGACCTCGAGATGGTCGGACAGCGCGTTGACGACGGAAACGCCGACACCGTGCAGGCCGCCGGACGTCTCGTAAACCTTGCTGTCGAACTTGCCGCCTGAATGCAGCGTCGTCATGATGAGTTCGAGCGCCGGCTTCTTGAATTTCGGGTGCGGATCGACCGGGATGCCGCGGCCATTGTCGGTAACGGACAGGTACCCATCGGCGGAAAGCTCGACATCGATGAAGGTCGCATGGCCGGCGACCGCCTCGTCCATCGAATTGTCGATGACCTCGGCAAACAGATGGTGCATCGCCTTGTCGTCGGTGCCGCCAATGTACATGCCCGGGCGGCGGCGCACCGGCTCCAGGCCCTCCAGCACCTCGATGTCGGCGGCACTGTAGCTCTCGCTGGCGTCACGGGCCGCCGGCCGCTTCGCCGCCTGCACCAGCGGGTCGGCTGGGCGCGCGGCGGCGCGAGCCGGTTGCGGCTGCTTGCCCAAATTGGCAAAAAGATCGTTGTTGTCGTCCATGCTGGTTCTGGATTCCGATGCTGCGAATCACCACCCGATACTGCCACGCTTTTCGCGGGCAGGCGACGGAGGTTCCTGTTACGTTCGAGGATAGAGCCTCTTACTGCAAAACCATTCGACAACCAAGCGGCGGAAATGGGGTCGAAGCCTGGAGCATCGACGTTTTGTAAACCCTGTCCGAAGGTTACGCCGGAAGATTGGCTGAAAAAACGGTATTTGCGGACTGTCGCTGATCTAGAATGCAGCGGAACCCTCATGAGGCTGTCGCTTAAGCATGTTGGATTACAGTTCGCTCCTGCTCGCGGCGGCGCTGTCGGGCACGTGCCTTAGCATCACCATGTTTGCGATCTGGTTCACCGCGCCACAGGCACGCTTTGTGCTGACGGTGGCGTGCGGCATTCTCGTGCTCGTCGCACATGTAGTGTTGTTCTGGCATTACACCAGGGATCCAAGCGCCTGGCTTTGCCAGATCGTGCTTGTGCTTCTCAGCCTCGGCTTCCTGATTATCTGCCTGTCGGCCATGCAATATCTCAGCATAGGCGACTACAGGCGAGCCATCTTGCCGACCTTGGTTGCGATGGCTGTTTGCGCGGGCGCGACGTATCTCGGGTTTGATGGTGTCGGCTTTATTGTCACCTACGCGACGGTAACGGCGCTGCTCTCGCTCATCGGGGCGATGTTCTGGATTGAGGGTGGTCACGATCGCCGGATATTGCTGGTCGTCTCGTTCCTGAGCGGCGTCTGTGCGCTGTCGTTCGGACTTTGCGGCGCGGTCCTGCTGGTCAAGGGCCAATGGGTGCTCGGTGTAGCACCGGACAATTGGGCCGAGCGGGTGAATTCCGTCGTGGCCGTCGCCTGCATGACCGGGCTCGGCGCATTGACGCTCTCCCTGCACCATTTGCAGGCGCAGATCGAACTTAAGGCCGAGACGATGACCGATCCATTGACCGGGCTGATGAATCGGCGGGCGTTGACGGCACTCTACGGCGAGCGGGTCTTCGGTCCGTTCATGTCCGTCGCCATGTTCGATCTCGACCATTTCAAGAGGACGAACGACGTATTCGGTCACCCGGTCGGCGATCAGGTCCTGCGCCGCTTCGCAGGGGTCATCAGGAAATACGCCAGAACCGGCGTCGACGCCTTCCGACTGGGCGGCGAGGAATTCGTCCTCGTCATGTCGCGGATGACGGAAGAGAAGGCCTATGATGTTGCGAGCAAGATCAGCGTCGCCTTCGGCACGGAAGTCGTGGCCACCCAGCTTGGTCCGTTGCGAAGCACAGTCAGTGGCGGCATCGGCTTTGGCGGAACAAGCGGCACCGGTCTCGACGATGTGCTGGCCGAAGCCGACGCAGCACTCTATGCGGCAAAGCGCGCCGGGCGAAATCGCGTCGTCGCCCGGGACCGGGCGAGCAAGTCCGACGGGCCGGCCTTGCGTTCTGCCTGATTGAAGCTTCTATCTTCTTGTTAGACCATGATCTTGTCCGAAAACCGGATTCCACTTTTCGGGATCATGGTCTATTCCGCCGCACCCAGATATTCCGACAGCGGCGGGCAGGAGCAGACCAGGTTGCGGTCGCCGGCGACGTTGTTGATGCGTGACACCGGCGGCCAGTATTTTGCCGCCGTATCGGCATCCCCGGCGGGGTAGGCCGCCTCCAGACGCGAATAGGGATGGGTCCACTGGCCGGCCAATGCCTCGGCGGCGGTGTGTGGCGCATTGACCAGAGGATTGTCGGCCAAGGGCCATTCGCCCTTCGCCACCTTGGCTGCCTCGCCGGCTATGGCGATCATGGCCTCGCAGAAACGATCCAGCTCGCGCTTGGGCTCGGATTCGGTCGGCTCGACCATCAGTGTGCCGGCCACCGGGAACGACATGGTCGGCGCGTGAAAGCCATAGTCGATCAGCCGCTTGGCGATATCGTCGACGCTGATGCCGGCGCTGTCCTTGAGCACGCGGGTGTCGAGGATGCATTCATGCGCAACGCGTCCGTTGCGCCCCTTGTAAAGCAGGGGGAAATGCTCGCCAAGCCGCGTCGCCACATAGTTGGCGGAGATGATCGCCGTCTCGGTCGCCTGCTTCAGGCCGGAAGCGCCCATCATGCGGATATACATCCAGGTGATCGGCAGGATCGAGGCACTGCCGAACGGTGCCGCCGCCACGGCATGGGCCGAGCCTTCGGTGACGTGGCCGGGCAGATATGGCTCCAGATGCGCCTTGACGCCGATCGGGCCGACGCCGGGGCCGCCGCCGCCATGAGGGATGCAGAAAGTCTTGTGCAGGTTCATGTGGCAGACGTCGGCGCCGATATCGCCGGGACGGGCGAGGCCGACCAGCGCGTTGAGATTGGCGCCGTCGAAATAGACCTGGCCGCCATGGCTGTGGACAAGGGCGCAGAGGTCGCGCGCGCCTTCCTCGAAGACGCCGTGCGTCGAAGGATAGGTGAACATCAGCGCCGCGAGGTCTTGCGCATGCTCGGCCGCCTTGGCCTGCAGGTCGTCCATGTCGATATTGCCGTCTTCGGTGCAGCGCACGACGACGACGCTCATGCCGGCCATGGCCGCGCTTGCCGGGTTGGTGCCATGCGCCGAGGACGGGATCAGGCAGACGGTGCGATGGCCTTCGCCGCGCGACAGATGATAGCCGCGAATGGCGAGCAGCCCGGCATATTCGCCCTGGCTGCCGGCATTGGGCTGCAGGGTCACCGCGTCGAAGCCGGTGATCTCCGCCAGCCAGCCTTCCAGCTCGTCGATCATGGCGCGATAGCCTATCGAATGGTTTGCCGGCGCGAAGGGATGCAGGTTGGCGACATCAGGCCAACTCACCGGCATCATTTCGGCGGCGGCGTTGAGCTTCATGGTGCAGGAGCCGAGTGGGATCATGGCGCGGTCAAGCGCCAGGTCCTTGTCGGCCAGCCGGCGCAGGAAGCGCATCATGTCGGTTTCCGAGTGGTTTTCGCGGAAGACGGGCTGAGTGAGGAACTCCTTGCCGCGCGGTTTTCCTGGCATGGAACTGCCGGCGGCAACGCCGGCCTTGGCACCGAAAAGTACTGCGATTGCCTCCAGATCGGCTTCGGTGGAGGTCTCGTCGAAGCTGATGCCGACATGGTCGGCGTCGATGACGCGCAGCAGCCGGCCGGTCTTTTCTGCGGCGGCGGCAATCGCGCCGGCTCTGCCCTTCACTTCCACGGTCACCGTGTCGAAGCGGCTTTCGCCGAGCACCGAAACGCCTGCTGCCTGGAGGCAGGCAGCCAGGCGGTTGGCCAGTGTGTGGACGCGGCCGGCAATCGCTTGCAGCCCGGCAGGGCCATGCCAGATCGCATAGGCCGTCGCCATGTTGGCGAGCAGCGCCTGTGCGGTGCAGATATTGGAGGTCGCCTTGTCGCGGCGGATATGCTGTTCGCGTGTCTGCAAAGCCAGGCGATATCCGGGACGGCCCTTGCTGTCCGTCGACTGGCCAACGAGCCGGCCGGGCATCAGCCGCGTCAACCTGTCGGACACGGCGCAATAGGCGGCGTGCGGCCCGCCAAAGCCCATCGGCACGCCAAAACGCTGCATCGGGCCAACGGCGATGTCGGCGCCAAGCCTGGCCGGCGCCTCGGTCAGCGTCAGGCCAAGCGGGTCGGCAATGAAGACGACCAACGCGCCGGCCGCGCGGGCCTTGTCGATCGCTGCCTTGTGGTCGCCATAGACGCCGAATGTATCGGGCCAGGAGACCAGCAGAGCGGCGGTATTGTCGTCGATCACCTCGCCGTCCACCTCGATGCCGAGCGGCTCGGCGCGGGTGCGCACGACGTCCAGCGTCTGGGGGTGCGGCGTGCCGGCCAGTGCCACCTTGGTGCGCTTGTCGCGATGATGGCGCAGCGCAATGCCGACAGCTTCGGCCACCGCCGTCGCTTCGTCGAGCAGCGAGGCCGATGCCACCGGCAGGCCAGTCAGTTCTGTCACCAGCGTCTGGAAGTTGAACAGCATTTCCAGCCGGCCCTGGCTGATCTCGGCTTGGTACGGCGTGTAAGCCGTATACCAGGCCGGGTTCTCGAACAGGTTGCGCTGGATCACCGGCGGCACATGGACGCCATGATAGCCGGCACCGATGAAGCTCTTCAGCACCGTGTTCTTTGCCATCGTCGCCGCGAGCTCGGTCAGCGCTTCCGCTTCGCTTGCGGGGGCGGGCAGGGCCAGCGGCCGGTCGAGCCGGATCGACTTCGGCACTGCCTGGCTGATCAGGGTCTCGACCGAAGGAACGCCGATCGTCGCCAGCATGGCTCTGACATCATGGAGGCCCGGGCCGATATGGCGAGCCGAGAAGGGGTAGGGTGCTGCGGTCATCTTCCTGGTCCTGCTATCAACCAATATGGGCTTTGTAAGCGGCTTCATCGAGGAGCCCATCGAGCTGGTTTTCATTGGCCAGCTTCATCTTCCACAGCCAGCCGTCGCCGGTTGCCGCCGAATTGACGAGCGAAGGATCCGATGACAGCGAGGTGTTGGCCTCGGTGATCTCGCCGTCGACCGGCGCGTAGACGTCCGATGCCGCCTTGACCGATTCGACCACCACGGCGGTGTCGCCCTTGGCCAGTTTTCTGCCCAATTCCGGCAGCTCGACGAAGACGAGATCGCCGAGCTGCTGCTGTGCGTAGTCGGTGATGCCGACGGTGGCGATGCCGCTCTCGACGCGCAGCCATTCGTGATCTTCGGTGAAATAGGTCTTTGCCATTGAAATCATCCTTTGCGGTAGCGATGGGGCGTGAAGGGCAGAGGGTGGATGTCGACCGGGATTTTCGTCCCGCGGACATCGGCGAACAGTTTTGCGCCGGATTTGGCAAGCGGCGTCTGGACGTAGCCCATGGCGACCGGATGACCGGCCGAGGGGCCGAAGCCGCCGGAGGTGACATGGCCGGCAGGGTCGCCGTCGGCATCGAAAAGGGCAGCACCGGCGCGCACCGGCTGGCGGCCTTCCGGCTTCAGGCCGACGCGTTTTTGCGCCGGGCCGCGCTCCAGGATGGCGCGCAGCGCATCGGCGCCGACGAACGCGCCGGAGGCGCGAACCTCCTTGGGGATGGCCCACATCAGCCCGGCGCTGGCCGGATCGATCTCCGGCGTGATGTCCAGCCCGTGCAGGCACAGTCCGGCTTCGAGCCGCAGGCTGTCGCGGGCGGCAAGGCCGATCCACATCACCCGCTCGTCCTCGAGCAGCCTGGTGACGAGGTTTCGCGCATCCGCTTCCGGCAGGCCGATCTCGAAGCCGTCTTCACCGGTATAGCCAGACCGGCTCATGAACCATTTTTCGCGCGGCTCGATGCCGTGCATGAACACCAGCGAACCGGTCTCGATGCCGGCGCGGGAGAGGGCGGCCCACGCCTCGGGGCCCTGGATGGCCAGGAAGACGCGGTCGAGTGCGTCCACCTTCACGTCGAAATCCCCGGCCAGTGCGCGCAGATGTTTTTCGTCGGCGGCGGCATTGCCGGCATTGGCGACCATCATGAAGCGCTCGGCGCCGAGCCTGGTGACGATCAGATCGTCGAGTATCCCGGCCGCCTCATTGAGGAAGAACGTGTATTTGGACTGGGAAATCTCAAGCGCGCCGGCATCGAACGGGCAGGCGCGGTTCAGAAGCGCTGCTGCACCCGGGCCGCTGATTTCGAACAGCTTCATGTGCGAGATGTCGAACAGGCCGGCATGCTCGCGGCTGTGAAGGTGCTCCTTCATCACGCCGGCCGGGTAGGTCAGCGGCATCGACCAGCCGGCGAAGGCGCCGAAGCGCGCACCGGCTGCCATGTGCAGATCTTCGAGGGGAAGGTGTTTGGTGTCGCCCGTCATGTCATCTCCAGAGTCGCACGCAAGCGGTCGCGAATGGCGACCAGTCCGTGCCCCTCTGTCTGAAGCCTGAGAGACTCGCGCCCCGTAACTCTGTCGGCAGCGCTTACACCTTCGGCGCGGGGGCAAGCCCCGACTTTCCAGAGTGTCTTTCCCGTCTACGGTTCTTTTGCCTGAGAGATTTCGGGCGATTTCCCCTTCGGCGGCAGCTCTCGCTGCTCTCTCCCGCAAACAGGTAGGACTCGGTTAAGAGCCCTCGACTCGTTATCCATAGCCCGTGGACGACACCTTGTCACCTGCCAGCGACATTTTTACTGGCAAGTCTTCTTTGCGGGCCTTCTTTCCAGGCAAGCCTTCGCTAACCACGCCGCTTGCCGGTTTCTCAAGACCTTGCCGATATACCGGATAAGGACCGGCGATTGCGGCGGGCGGGGAAGAAAATGGGCGAATTGATCATGAGCGCGCCGATGGCCGGGCTGACCTCGAAAAATCGGATCACGGCTGAAGACGTGGTCATGCTGCGCGGCGAAGTGTTCGGCGACGGCGTGGTAACGCGCGGCGAGGCCGAGGCGCTGTTTGCACTCGACGCGACGGCGCGGGACAAATGCGCGGAATGGCTCGAGTTTTTCGTCGAGGCCGTGACCGACTTCATCGTCCACCAGGAACAGCCGGCCGGCTATGTTTCGCAGGAGAATGCCGACTGGCTGATCCGAACGATTTCGCGCGACGGCATGGTCGATAGCCGGACAGAACTCGAGTTGCTGGTGCACGTGCTGGAAGCTGCCAAATCATCGCCGAGCACGCTTTCCAGCTATGCGCTGGAGCAGGTCGCTCATGCGGTCGTGGACGGCCAGGGGCCGCTGATGACCGGCGGCGGCAGACTTATCCCCGGGTCGATTGCCAAGGCCGAGGTCGAGCTGTTGCGCCGCATCCTTTACGCCTATGGTGGCGATGGCAACATCGCCATCAGCCGCGCCGAGGCCGAGGTGCTGTTCAAGATCAACGAGCGGACAGCGGCGGCCGACAACGATCCGTCCTGGAACGATCTGTTCGTCAAGGCGATCGCCAATTTCGTCATGTGCTCGGCCGGCTACGAAGCGCCGATCCGCGATGTGGCGCTGCGCCGGGATTCCTTCTTCGAGCAGGCCGATCCGGAGATCGGCGGTTTCTTCAGCCGTATGGTGTCGGGCGGCCTGTCTGGCATTATGGAGGCCTATCGCTCACCGGGCGACGTCGAGGCCGAATGGGAATCGAGGAACAAGGCAGCCGAGGCTCTGGCCCGCCGCGCCGAGACGGTCGATGCCGGCGAGGCCAAATGGCTTGCTGAACACATCGGCGACCGGCCGCTGCAGGACAACGAGCGTGCGCTGCTGACCCTGATCAAGCACGCCTCGCCGGAAATACACCCTGCGCTCAAGCCGCTGATCGACAGGGTCGCTTGAACAAAAGGCAGTAAATCGTTGGTACAATGCGGCGTCAGATGCCGCCGTACCAGTCGTAGCCATTGTCCTCCCAATAGCCGCCTCTGCCGCCGCCGAGATTGGCGAAGCCGTCGACCAGCTCGATCTTGTAGAGGTATTTCGGCATTTTGTAGCCGAGCTGGCGCTCGACGCGAACGCGCAGCGGCGCGCCATTTTCGACCGGCAATGGCTTGCCGTTGAGGCCATAGGCAAGGATCGTCTGCGGATGACGAGCATCGATCAGGTCGATCGAGCCGTAATATTTGATATCGCCGGCAAGGCTGCGGTCGATGGTGTCAAGGCAGTGGAACATGACATAGCGCGCCTGCGGCTTGACCACTGCCTGGTCGAGCACAAGCGACAGCGGCGTGCCGGTCCATTTGGCAATGCAGCTCCAGCCTTCGACGCAGTCGTGGCGGGTGATCTGCGTGCGGCTCGGCATGTTCATCAGCTGCTCGCGGCTCAGCGACAGCGGTTTTTCGACGAGGCCTGAAACCTCCAGCCGCCAGTCGGCGAAATCGCTGGCGAGCAGGCCTTTGTAATAGTCGTCGTCCGGTGCGGTGACACCGTTCGGCCGCTGCGGCTGGCGAATGTCGGCCTCGGTGAATTCCGGCGCCAGCGCATCGCGGCCGGCAAGCAGCCGCTGCGCCCGCCAGGTCAGGCCATTGGCGCTTTCGAGGAAGCTGCGCAGGCCGTCGCCGACGCCAAGCTGGCTGTCGAAGGCGTCGCAGCCCGACAGCATGATGCCGGAAAGGCCGAGGCTGGCCGAGGTCAGGAATTTCCTTCGGCTTATCTGTAGCTTGGGGCTGATCTCAAATTTCGCCATGTCAGGCGCTCCTCTCGGGTGCTTTGTCGCTACGCGCCGGCGGGTCGGTTCGGTACCAGCCGGTGATGATCGAACGCAGCTCGTTGATCGGGCCGGCGGCCAGGATCATCAGGATGTGGACGACGAAGAAGGCGACGAGCAGCAGCATCACCGTGAAGTGGATGGTGCGCGCCGTCTGCCGGCCGCCGAGTACGTCGTTCAGGAATGGCAGCACCGAATCCATGCTCGGCGACATGGCAAGGCCGGTGATGATCATCAGCGGCAGCAGCAGGAACAGCACGCCGCCATAGGCCATCTTCTGCAACGTGTTGTATTCGCGCTTGTGGTGGAATCTGAACCTGGCGTGCTCGACGATGTCTCGCGGCAGGCGCCTGATATCATCGAGGCGCGGGGCAAGATCGCGGCGCAAATGGCCGTTGATCAGACTGGCGACCAGCCAGACCAGCAGCGTGGCCGTCAGCACCCAGGCAAAGAAGAAGTGGACGACGCGCGCGGTGCCGAGATCGTAGTAGGAAGGGATCGTCGCCCAGGACGGGAAGGCGCGGGAGGTCTCCTGGCCGGCCGGACCCGACCAGCCTAGTACGCCGGTGGTATCGAAGCGCTTGCCGAAGATTTCGGTGTAGCCGCGCGGGCCGCTTGCGGTGTTCTCGGCGCCGATGGCGAAGATGGTGTTGTTGTAGCCAAAGCCCGACTCCTTGCCGATGTAGAGCTGCGGGCGGGCGTTGAAGATCTGCAGCCCGGAGAGCAGCATGAAGAACAGCGCGATCGCCCACAGCCAATGCGTCAGCCGTGTCCAGCGCGACTGGCGATAGATCAGCGTCGCATCCGTCGAAGCAGCGCCATCTGCTCCGGTGCTGGCTTCGCCTCTGGCAACCGATTCCATCTGTTGTTCCCTCCGGCCGCGTGTTCGCCGCGGCCTGTCAGATCTCTTCTCCTCCCAATACGTCGCCAGCTTAAGCGATGTTTCACCCGATCACGGATTTATTACGGACTGCCGAGGCTGACGGCGAGATTGACCGCGGCTGCCACGATGACCGTGTTGAAGAAGAACGACAGGATCGAATGCACAAGCACGACACGGCGCATTTGCGAGGTCGTGATGTTGGTGTCGGCGGTTTGCGCCGTCATGCCGATCACTGTCGCAAAATAGAGGAAATCCGAGCCTTCCGGCCGTTTGCCGCCCGGGAAGTCGAGGCCGCCGACCGGAATTTTCTTTTTGGTGTCGCCATCCATCGCATCGCCGTCCAACCAATAGAGATGCGCGTAGTGAAGCGCCGCCATCGCATGGATGGTCAACCAGCCAAGCGGGATAGACAACAACGCCACCGTAAGCTCGACGGGATCCGCGCTCTTCTCCCTGTTGATCAATTGAAACAACGAAACGATGGCAATGGCGACCACAACCAGCGTGACCGCGAAGATGGCCAGTACCGGCAGGTCCGTGTCGCCTGCATTCTTGCGCAGATAGCTGCCGGTAAGCCGCGGCATGTGGGCGACGACAAGACAGAGATAGGCGGCAAAGAACACATTGGCGCCGATCGAATAGGCAAGCGGCGCACGCCAGATCAGCGCTGCGCCAAAGGCTGCCACGCCGATGCAGGCCGACAGCGCGAACGGCGTGTGGCGTTGCATGGGCATTTTGGTCGGGGTACCGGTCGTCATGGTTCTCAGTCCGCTGAGGCCGATTTCAGCGCTCGCCGCAAGATGCGGTCAAGTTCGCCAAGGAATCGCGAGCGGTCCTGCGGCGCGAAGCTCGAATTGTAGCCCTTGCTTTCGCCAGTCTCGCGCAGGTGCTGCTTGAGGTCGCGCATCGCCACCGCCATGCCGATCGTTTCCGGCGTAAATGGGCGTCCCGTCGGGCCGAGCACATGGGCGCCAAGCGCCACCGCACGGGCGGCAAGCGGGATGTCGGCGGTCACCACAATGTCGTTGGACCGGGCATTTTCGACGATCCAGTCGTCGGCGGCGTCCGCACCCTTGGAGACGACGACATTGCGGATCATCGGATCGCGCGATGGACGCAAGCCGCCATTGGAGACGAAGGTGACGACGATGCCGTGCCGCTCGGCGACTTTTTCGACCTCGGCCTTCACCGGGCAGGCATCGGCATCGACGAGAATGGCGGGTGCGGGCATCGTTGTTCCAAATGTGAAAGAGCCGGGCGGCGTCGCCCGGCTCGATCGATGATAGTCGAGCAGCTACTAGGCCGGCAACGCGCCGGATCTCTTCGCCGTCCAGGTGGCGATAAAATCCATCAGGCCGGGATTGAGGCAATCATAAGGTTCGAGCCCGATCGACTTCAGCTGTGATCGGATACCGTCCATGCGGCGCGGATCGACACCGGATTCGATGATCGACGAGACGAAGGCGGTGAAGCCCGGAGGCGACCAGCCATCCTCCTGGAAGCGCTCCGGATGGATGAACGAAAGCCCCTTGAAAGCGTGGTCGCGCTCGACCGGGCCGTGCATGTGGACGCCGCAGCCTGTGCAGGCATGGCGCAGGATCAGCGCGCCCGGATCGACGATCTTCAGCTTGTCGCCGTTTTCGGTCACCGTCACGTCGCCCGTACCGGCAACCGCCACGACCGAGAACAATGCGCCTTCCGGCTTCCAGCATTTGGTGCAGCCGCAGGCATGGTTATGGGCGATCTGGCCCTTGACCTTCACCTTGACCGGGTTGCTGGTGCAGGCGCAGACTAGCGTCCCGCCGGCAAAATCGGCCTTTTGCCTGGGCAGTCCATTGTCGATCTTAGGATGCAGTTTTTCCGGCATTTTTATTTCCTCCCTTGGTTCTATGCTGGTTCCGTTTCGATTACCGCTTCATTCTCCATACGGTGTTCTTGCTTGACGCGCTCAACCACCTTGAGCGCTTTGCTCAGATATGTATCGCGCACGAGAAACGATATTTCTTCTCTGCCGCGGTCGATCTCATCATCGAGGTCGATGCGAACGCGGTTGTTATTCCTAAGCGCTACCCAAAGATGTTCGCCGAATTGCCAGCTCTGCATACTGAGCGACTCGCTGAAATTCGGATATCGGATCCGAACCCGGATCAGTACCTCCTTCAATAGACTACCACGCTCCTGATCGACTTGCCTTCATGCATCAGGTCAAAGCCCTTGTTGATGTCCTCGAGCTTCAGCGTGTGGGTGATCATCGGATCGATCTCGATCTTGCCATCCATGTACCAGTCGACGATCTTCGGCACGTCGGTGCGGCCGCGCGCGCCGCCGAAGGCGGTGCCCATCCAGGTGCGGCCGGTGACCAGCTGGAACGGCCGCGTCGAGATCTCCTGGCCGGCGCCGGCAACGCCGATGATGACCGACTTGCCCCAGCCGCGATGCGACGATTCAAGCGCCTGCCGCATGACTTTGGTGTTGCCGGTGCAGTCGAACGTGTAGTCGGCGCCGCCGATCTGGTCGGCGCCTCGCTTGGTCATGTTGACGAGATGAGCCACGACATCGCCGTCGATCTCCTTCGGATTGACGAAATGCGTCATGCCGAATTTCTCGCCCCATTCCTTCTTGTCGTTGTTCAGGTCGACGCCGATGATCATGTCGGCGCCGGCAAGGCGCAGGCCCTGGATGACGTTGAGGCCGATGCCGCCGAGGCCGAAGACGACGGCCGTCGCGCCTTGCTCGACCTTGGCCGTGTTGATCACAGCGCCGATGCCGGTGGTGACGCCGCAGCCGATGTAGCAGATCTTGTCGAACGGCGCGTCGGCATTGACCTTGGCCACCGCGATCTCGGGCAGCACGGTGAAGTTGGAAAAGGTCGAGCAGCCCATATAGTGGAACAGCTTGTCCTTGCCGATCGAGAAGCGCGAGGTGCCGTCGGGCATCAAGCCCTGTCCCTGCGTGGCGCGGATCGCGGTGCACAGATTGGTCTTGCGCGACAGGCAGGACGGGCACTGCCGGCATTCCGGCGTATAGAGCGGGATGACATGGTCGCCCTTCTTGACCGAGGTGACGCCCTTGCCGACGTCGACGACGATGCCGGCGCCCTCATGGCCGAGGATCGCCGGAAACAGGCCTTCCGGGTCGGCGCCCGACAGCGTGAACTCGTCGGTGTGGCAGATGCCGGTTGCCTTGATCTCGACCAGCACCTCGCCATCGCGAGGGCCCTGGAGGTCGACCTCCATGATCTCCAGCGGCTTTCCGGCGGCGACGGCGACAGCGGCGCGCGTTTTCATCAGGCAATCCTCCCAAGACAGTCTGCAATCCAGGTTAGATTTAACTTACCATTCAGCTCTGCGCTATGCACGAAGCGACGTTCCGACCCCGGATTTTCGTCAGCGCCCGCCGATTTGCATCCGGGATAGGCTCCGACTTTGCCTTGACCGGCCCCCTGAAGCCCATAAAACGGGAAGCCCGTAAAAGAAGGGCAGCCGAGGGACGAGGCCTGCATGTTCACAAAGATCCTGGTCGCCAACCGTGGCGAGATCGCCTGCCGCGTGATCAAGACGGCGCGCAAGATGGGCATCGCCACCGTCGCGGTCTATTCCGACGCCGACCGCGACGCTGTGCATGTCGAAATGGCCGACGAGGCGGTGCATATCGGGCCTTCGCCGGCTGCGCAAAGTTATCTGGTCCCGGAAAAGATCATCGCCGCCTGCAAGGCCACAGGAGCAGAGGCCGTGCATCCCGGCTACGGTTTCCTGTCCGAGCGGGCATCCTTCTGCGAAGCGCTGGAGCAGGAAGGCATTGTCTTCATCGGCCCGAAGCCCAAGGCCATCAAGGCGATGGGCGACAAGATCGAATCGAAGAAGTTCGCCAATGCGGCCAAGGTGTCGACGGTGCCCGGCTGGCTCGGCGTCGTCGAAAACGCCGCCCATGCCGACAGAATAGCCGGCGAAATCGGCTATCCCGTGATGATCAAGGCCTCGGCCGGCGGCGGCGGCAAGGGCATGCGCATCGCCTGGAGCCAGGCAGAGGTGCGCGACGGCTTCGACCGGGCGCGGTCGGAAGCCAAAAGCTCGTTCGGCGATGACCGCGTCTTCATCGAAAAGTTCATCGTCGATCCGCGCCATATCGAAATCCAGGTGCTCGCCGACGCGCTTGGCAACACGCTCTATCTCGGCGAGCGCGAATGCTCGATCCAGCGCCGCAACCAGAAGGTCGTAGAGGAGGCGCCGTCGCCATTCCTCGATGCCAAGACCCGCAAAGCCATGGGCGAGCAGTCGGTGGCGCTGGCCAAGGCGGTCGACTACCAGAGCGCCGGGACGGTCGAATTCATCGTCGACAGCGACAAGAACTTCTATTTCTTGGAAATGAACACGCGCTTGCAGGTCGAGCATCCGGTGACGGAACTCGTCACCGGCATCGACCTGGTCGAGCAGATGATCCGCGTGGCAGCCGGCGAAAAGCTCGCCATCAAGCAGAGCGACGTCAAGATGAACGGCTGGGCGGTGGAAAGCCGCCTCTATGCCGAAGATCCGTATCGCAATTTTCTGCCGTCGATTGGCCGGCTGACGAGATACCGGCCGCCGGAAGAGGGAAAATTCGGCGAAATCGTCATCCGCAACGATACCGGCGTCACCGAAGGCTCGGAAATCTCGATGTTCTACGACCCGATGGTCGCCAAGCTGTGCACCTGGGCGCCGACACGGCTGGCGGCGATAGACGCGATGTCGGAAGCGCTGGACAGTTTCGTCGTCGACGGCATCGAGCACAACATACCGTTCCTGGCGGCGCTGATGCAGCATCCGCGCTGGCGGGAAGGTCAGATATCGACCGGGTTCATCGCCGAGGAATACCCCGACGGCTTCGCGCCGATCGTGCCAGACGCCGAGGAGAAAGCGGTGCTGGCCGCGATTGCCACCGCGGTGGAACTGCTGCGCCGCGACCGGCTCGACCGGCTGGGCGGGCGGCTGGCGCCGCATTCGGGTGCCTTGAAACGCGATTGGGTGGTGAAGATCGGCCGGGATTATCTTTCGGTGGCCATCGTCGAAGGCATGATTTCCATTCCGATCGAGCTTGACCTGTCGATCGACGGCGGCGAGCCACTGACGGTGACCTCCGACTGGCGGCCGGGCGATCTCATCTGGCGCGGCACGGTCGGCGGCCGCAAGGTCGCGGCGCAAGTCAGGCCGGTGCTGAACGGGTTCCGCATCGCCTGGAAAGGCATGTCGGTGACAGGTCGCGCCATGCTGCCGCGCACCGCTGAGCTCGAAAGGCTGATGCCTGAAAAAATCGCGCCGGATACCTCAAAGATGCTGCTCTGCCCAATGCCCGGCCTCGTCGTGTCGATCGCCGTTGTCGAGGGGCAGGAGGTCAAGGCCGGCGAGACGCTTGCCGTGGTCGAAGCGATGAAGATGGAAAACGTGCTGCGCGCCGAGCGCGACCTCATCGTCTCGAAGCTCAACGCCAAGCCCGGCGACAGCCTTGCGGTCGATGCGGTGATCATGGAATTCGCGTGAGGCTAAAACCGCCTTGATACTCTTCCAAGGTTGGCGGGACAGTGCCCCCCTCTGTCCTGCCGGACATCTCCCCCTCCAGGGGGGAGATCGGCAGCTTCGGGGACAGTGCCCCTTCTGCACCCTACGAGATTGGCGAAGCCGAGATGACAGCCAATCTCCCCACTAGAGGGGGGAGAT